>NZ_JBPCPN010000005.1:0-60546 GCF_050999135.1 Candidatus Dormiibacter sp.
CCGCAGGCCCTGGAACACCTCCCAACGGTTGCGAGTCTGCTTTCCAGTCTGCCAGTGGGTTGCTGGCGTCCCACCGCCCCGTTGCGAGGTTGATAGGGACGTTGAAGATGATCGTGGAGAGGAGCGCCGCCGCGAACGACGCTGTCGCCAGCCACCGCCACAGTAGCGGACCGCCCTGGCCGCCCGGGATCGATGCATGAAGCACGGCTAGCACTAGGCAGAGGGTCATGCCCACCGGCATGACGCGCCCGAAGGTCCGTAGCAGGCCTTGCTCGACATTGATGTGGTAGGTCGGAGGCAACCGCCCGATCACGGGGTGCACGAAGGCGTAGGACCCGAACTCCGCGCAGGACACGAACCCGGTGACTAGTAGCGTGAAGAGGCTGAGGACGTCCACGGGGTCATGACGCAGGCGTCAGCTCGACCCGGATCAGCACACGCTCGCGCGCGGCACGGTCCAAGTCCAGCGACCCGTCGTCGTTCTTGTGCACCCCGGCTAGCCGAGCGTGGGAGGACTGCGATGCGATCAGGTCCCGAAGGGCGGCTCCCACCTCCGCCTCGTCCTTCACCGCCCAGGCGGTTCCGCTCACCGTACGACCAGCCAGCCGAAGCTGCACCAGCCTCCCTCCCTGCAGGTTGCGCCAACCAGCCGCTCTCGGTGGTCATGATCACCTCCTCGTTGCGCCGGAGATACGCCAGCGGCAGCTGGTACCGCCGCCCGGTCTTTCTGCCCTGGAACGAGAGGAGTAGGAACCGCCGGCTCATGACCAGGTGAAGTGGCGACCGAAGGATCGCACTCGGGAAGTGATTGAGGAAACGCATTTCGGCCGGCGGCTATCCTCCCATAACTTATCGGAAGGTACGTTACCGGCTGGCAGGCTGCTCGTCAAGCCCCTCTCCGGCTACCTGGCTGCGCCGCTCAGGCGCGGTTCGTCGCCGCCTCGTCGCTGGCGCGGACGGCGAGCTGGATCAGGTCGTCCTCCGGGGGCCAGTCCAGCTCCGGCTTGGTGATCCGGAGGTCGACGATGCCGTGGAGGGACGCCCAGAGCTCCAGGGCGAGCGGGCTCGACCGAACGCCGTCACCCACTCGGTCGGCGACCAGCTCGATCAGGGTAGCCAGCGAGGGGGCGCCTGGGTGCGGCGCGCCTTGGCCGAGCCCAGCGCCCGCGGGACCCATCCCCGCTGTGCTGAAAAGCAGCCGGTAGTGACCCGGGTTGGCCAGGCCGAGCCGGACATAGGCTCGACACGCGCGCAGCAGCCGCTCCCCAGCGTCGCTGGTCCCCCGGGCCCCAGCTACCAGCGTCTCCCGGAACTCCCCGAAGCGGAGCGCCAGCACCTCCCGCACCAGATCCTGCTTGCTAGGGAAGTGGCGGTAGACGGAGGGAGAGGTGACCCCGACTGCCTCCGCCACCGCCCGAACGCTCACGTCCCTGGGGTCGCCGGCCTCGGCGAGAAGCTGGGAGGCGGCCTCGAGCAGCTCGATGCGAAGGCGCTCCCCCTCACCTTTTCGATAGCGGGCCCGCATGGCCACGCCTTCAAAATAGGTTAACAACCGGTAAGTTACCTCATCCCCAGATCACCTCGGCATAGGTGACGGTCAGCCGTACCCTGACCTTGCGGGTCGCGACTGGGACCTTCTCGTCAGCCGATATGAGCAGCTCAGAGGTGCCATCGGGTCAAGGCGTTGCGGGGAGACTTGGACAGAGCGACCGCCGGAAGCTGTCAACGGGCATCCTGCCCGGCGCCCTAGGCCGACGCTGGCATCGCTGCTCCCGACCGAGGGTGGGGGGCGCCATGCGGACCCGGTCGCGGGCGATCTTTCCTGTAGACCGTCGAGCGGGTAATGGAGAATGGCTCCTCCCGCTCGCCGATGGTGTGTTCTCCCGCCTGGTGTAGAGCGACGAGGTGGGCTTCCTGCTTGGTGCTGAGCTTGGGCTGTTTGCCCCCATCCGGTCCTTGGCCATGGCGACCTTCATACCCCCGGGTCCGCATCCGGGCCAGGTCAGCCTCGAACTCCGCCACCATCGCCAGCCCGTTGAACAGCAGCCGGCGGTGGAGTCGCGGGCGCCGGTGAGGCAGTGGGGGTCAGGCGCGCAAAACAGCGATTGGCACCAGCCCCGCCGCAGCTCGTCGCGAGCCGCCTCAGGCGACCGTGCGCAGGAGGCCAGCCACAAACGCCAACGCCGCGGCAAGCAGGAACAGGTGGGCGGGCAGAAACCTGCGGCCGATAAAGCCGTACAGCATCCCCCGCCGTGCCCGCCGACACCAAGGCCAGGAGCGCCACGACAACGCCAGACGCCATCGTAGGCCGAGCTGCTACAACGCCAAACACCACCGCCAGCGCCAGCAGGTTAATGGCGTCAATGAGCCAGAGCGCCTGCAACGATTGGCCGAAGAAGGTTGCCAAGTTCGAGTCGAGCGCGGCGGAGCGCGTCTCGGCGAATACACGCGTGTGCATGACGGCATTCAACAGGAGTAGGGCCGCGGCGATCGCCAGAAGCCACTGCGGAAGAGCACTGTTCATCATCTAATCCCCGTGATAGCCGAGGAGCCGGCGAGAACCGGCTCCTCCCTCCTGACGGGTCTTGGTCACCGGCCCTGGATCGAGCTCGCCCGGGTCAACCCGATCACGTGTCCCTCGGGGTCCGAAAAGAGGGCGATGTTCGGGCCGCCCGGAACGTCGACCGGCCCGAGGACGCGCGTGCCTCCGAGGCTCTCGACCCTGCGCAGCGCCTCCTCCACGTCGTCGACCGCGATGTAGACGGTGACTCGGCTCGCGTCTCCGCCTTCGGGAGGGCTGCCGATGCCGCCGTCGATCCCGGTCTCAGCCCGCGGATACACCATCGCGTAGCTGGGGCCGGCGCCCTCAAGCTCCCAAGCGAAGGCCTCGCTGTAGAAGCGCTGCAGCCCGCCTGCGTCGCGTCCGACGATCTCGAAGTGGGTCACTGGGTTCGGCATTTGTCGTGTTCCTCCTTCTGATCACTGATTGCGGTTGCCGCTCCTTCTGCACATTATCAAGTGACTCGAAGAAAAAGTCAAGTGCCCGCTTGCAAACGTACTGGGTGGGCTAGACTTCTGGCATGCGGTCGTACGGACAGTTCTGCGCGCTGGCCAAGGCGCTGGACGCGATCGGCGATCGCTGGTCGCTCCTGATCGTCCGGGAGCTGATGCTGCTGGGCCCCGCGCGCTACACCGACCTGCTTCACGGCCTGCCTGGGATCGCAACCAACCTGCTTGCGGCACGTCTACGCCACCTGGAAGAGGTGGGCGTCATAACCCGCGAGCTGGCACCACCGCCTGTCGCGACAACGCTCTTCCGGCTTACGCCCCGCGGGGAGGCGCTTGTGCCGGTCCTGCGCGAGCTAGGGCACTGGGGCGCGCCCTTCCTCGCCGAGGCGAGCGACGACGACGTCTTCCACAGCTACTGGATGGCGCTTCCACTCGAGCTGTATTACCGCGACACGGCCCCCGACGAGCCCGCGGTAACCATCGAGCTCAGGACCGGCGACGAGCCCATGGTCCTGCAGACAGTCGACGGCAAGGTGGAGGCCAGGCGCGGCCGGGCCGAGAAGCCGGACGCCATCATCGGGGGGCCGCCGCGGCTTTTGATCGGCGTTCTGAGCGGCCGGTTGCCTCTCAAAAAAGCACTCAGCCGGGGGCTGGAGTTCGAGGGCAGCGCGCAGGCCCTGGCCCGGATCAGCGGCGAGCCTGCGGAGGCGGTACCGGCCTAGAGAGCAGGTCCAGGGTCGTCCCCAGGGAATCGGAACTGGGGCCAGGCTGCGGGCCGTACGACCACAAGCTGGTACAGCCCCACCACCAGCCCGCCCAGGCCTATTTGTGTGCCGAGGTCCTGCCCGAGAAGGGCGTCCAGATGTGGTCGCTGCGGCGCCGGTCGCCGGCCTCGGCATCGCCGTAGGCGGGCTTCAGCCGGGGACGGTGGCGGCCAGGCGGCACCGGCATCCGCACCGCGCCAGGGACGTGGTGTTTGGGCCGGGGGCTCTGATTGCCCCCGACCCATCCAGATCCGACTATTCGACTCCCTCAAACTGATGATCCGCCTGACCTACTGAATCAGTGTGACCACCGCCGGGGAGATTGGGCTCGTTCGCCTCAACCTGTTCGGTGGCAGTCTCCGGCGCCTCCGTTGAGGTTCCTGTCGCCGTCCCTGCACTCGCTGTCGGAGTGGCGCTTGGCGGTCCCGCTGCTTGCGCGATCACTGCTGTCCCGGCCACAGCCAGCACTGCAGGCACCGCCACAATCGTCAGCTTGGTTTTCCAATTCGGCATGTCGGGTCTCCTTGTATGTCGGCTGCACCGCGGCAACCGTTGACATGAACTTTGGAGGCGTTGGCTGACGCGGACCTAAATTGTCGGCACGAGCCGTTTTAGTTAATTGTCGGCCCAGCATTCGCATCCGCGTCTTAGCAGCGCGGCACGCCGCGAGCATGCCAAGGCCGCCAAGATGCCTAGAGCGCTCGGTTGAGAAAGGCATCCCGGCCAGGCCCGCCAGCGCATGGCGCGAGGAACAGCCGCCACCGTGAGATCCCAGCCTTGAGTTGGACTACGGAAGGCCGTGGTCCTGCAGCCGCCCGCGGCCGCCCCGGGCCATCCGCGACACGAGGGCGCACGCGACGACCGACCGATCCCCGAGCCAGGCTATCTGGTCAACACCAGGTAGGCGCCGAGAGCGAGCCCGGTGAGGATGATCGCTCCGGCCGTGATTAGCTCGACTGAGATGTTGAGGTGGAAGAGTCCGGCTTCGATCGAGCGCTCGATCTGTCGAAACCGACGCAGGCTCAGCAGTGTCAGCAGCACGCCGACCAGCACCAGGCCGACTCCAATCGGGCCTGACAGGCGGGGCGCGCTGACTGCGCGCCCCCGCTGGGCGTCGACCGCCTCCAGAAAGAGGCCGAAGCGGGCGACCACAAAGCCCAGACCAATCACCGCCACCGATGTGCGGATCCACGCGAGTAGGGTCCGGGTATTGGCCATGTGGTCACGTGCACGACTGTCGCCACCGACCGCCGGGCGGTCACTTGCCACGTCGGTCAATGCCTGCTCATGATGACGGCCGGCTGCGTTCATCCGTCGCTCGCGGCTGCAACCTCAGCAACACCAAGATGGCGGCGATGACTCTAGCCATCACGGCGCCGGGCCAGGCGAAGCGGAGCAGAGCCATGCCAGCCGCAACACCGACCGCCGTGCCCACCAGGACATCAGTCGGGTAGTGATCGCCGACGTAGACACGTGCGAAGGCCACGAGGGCCGCAACGAGCAGGAGCAGCACGCCGAGCCGTCTGTGGGCGGCCGTGAGCACCATGGCTATGGCGAAGGCGGCGGCTGCATGGTCGCTCGGAAAGGAGCTGTCCGCCGCGTGCGGCAGCAGGAGGTGGACCTGGGCCGGGTGAGCCGCGAAGGGTCTTGGTCGATCCCAGACATGGCCGAGAATCTGGTTGGCGATGAGCGCCACGGCCGCCGCCAGGAGGGCGACGAGCGCAGCGTCCCGTTCAGCGCGTCGCCCGCTCAGCAGGCCAATCAGAAACCAGCCCGCCACCACCATGATGAAAACGGGCTCCGACCAGGCCGCCAAGGCCACCATCGCCGTGTCGAACAGCGGCAGATGTCCGGCCGGGCCGTTGATCAGCTGTTCGAGCTGATAATCCATCAGACGGGGCCCGTGCCCGGCCGAGCCGTTGAAACGGCTGGGTTTTGGGTCTTGAACATCCCGACGAGCATTGGGAGCAACCGGATCAAGTTAGTCACATGTGCATCGGGATCGCAACAGCAGGGTTGGCTGGCTGTCGCCGGGGGAGTTCGATGCTGAATCCGGGTGGCACCAGATAAGGCTACTGTCGACCCCCCAGCTCGGAAGCTCGGGAAGCGTTCCCATCGGTGCTGGCGAGAGTGGCGTTGTCCTGTTGAAGTCGCCTTACCCGAGCGCTTTCGCAACTTCGTGGAGTCGCGTGGAAGCCTCCTGCGCGATCGGATCCAGAACTGGATTGTCAGTCTGGCCGAGAACTGAGATCGGCTCCATGAACCGAACGCGGGTGATGTCTTGCGTAACGTGCTCCAGCACAACGTTGCAGGGTAGGAGCACGCCTATGCCGGGCTCGGCTGCAAGCGCCCTGTGGGCAAGGGCCGGGTTGCAGGCGCCCAGGATGCGGTACGGGCGGAACTCCTGCTCCAGCTTCTCGCGCAGTGTCGCCTGGACGTCGATCTCGGTCAAAATGCCAAATCCCTGCGCCTGCAGAAGATCCCGAACCTGAGCACCTGTCCCTTGTATCGAGTCCTGCACCTCAACGGTGAACTCATAGCTGGCGGCCATCAAAGCGCCTCCTCAGCGGTGGTTATAAAACTCCACTGTCCATCGCCACTCCTGATGGCCCTCGGGGGACCACCAGGACTTGAGGGTCCCTACCTCCCCGCCGGGCAGGATCACCAGCTCGCCTACATCCCGTTGGCTCGGCCACTCGTCTTGGCGCGTCACCTTGCCGTCGTCCAATCGCAACCGCGTCATCGGTGTGTCCTCGGTTCGAGGCAGCTGGTCGCCAAAGCCGACGCGGCGTCCGTCCTTTGCGGAAACCTCAACCCGCAACATGGATGGCGCGGCATGGACCCAGACGACTGAAGCGGCATTCATCCGGCCCCGGGCGAATGAGATGCCCTGTGAAGCCGTGTCTGGAATCCACAGATCCCAGATCTGGGTCTCGTCTTGGCTCAACTAGCGTTCCTCCCGTGTGCTTGTCTGTGAAAGTGAGTGTGGCGCGCGCGATCAAGCCGCTCGCTGGCAGCGCTCGCTGGCAGCCGCCCTGCCAGTCAATGGCCTCGCCACCTGGAGCATCTGACAGTCCCACTCAGGAGCTGAGTCCGAGCGGCAGCACTTCAATAAGCACATAATTACTTTAGCATATATACAGTGAGCCCGGATGCATTCGCCGGCATGGTCCCTGAATTGCTGCTGGAGGAGGCGGCGAGACGGTTCGCACTGCTGGGTGATCCAAGCCGCTTGCGCCTCCTCAACGTCTTGCACGACAGAGGCGAGCTCGCTGTCGGGGAGATCGCGGTTCGAACCGACATTAGCCGCGAGAACGCCTCCCAGCACCTGACTCGGTTGGCCGCAGCTGGTCTGATCGCCCGCCGGCGCCGAGGCACGTCGGTTTTCTATCGCGTGGACGACGCGACCTTGGCGGAGATCTGCGCACTCATTTGCAGAGGGGTGCGAACCCGTGCGTCAGCCCTCGCTGGTAGCTGAGCTTCAGCTCGGCCCCAAGCTGGCCACGCGGAGGAAACCCGCAGCCCGCTCGTGGACTTGAGTCAGCGCGAAACTGGCGGACGTGAAGTGTGTTTCTAGAGGCCCGAGTCAAAGAGTCGCGCTCGCCGCACCAAAGCCAGCTGGCGCCCGTCTCGAACTCACCTGCGGCAGCGACTGTCACCAATAGCGACGCCAGAGTTAATGGGAGACCGCTCGTCCTCAACCTTGAAGCCAGACGTACGCCACCCGGCCGTCGCTCGTCGTCTGCCCTCCACATCCGTCGGGAAAGGCCGAGCCTGGGGCACTCCAACGTCGGTATTCGAAGTGGCTCACCACGGCACCGGCGACCAAGCTCGTCAGGAGCGCGTCTCGAGCCGCATCGAGATCGGTCATGCGGTCACCACCGCAGCGCCCGACGTCATAGACATCGGTGTGTGCCTCTCCCAGTGTGAGCCACTGGCCCTTCCAGTGGCAGCCGGGCGGGATAAACTTGAAGTGACGGCGCGTGACGGCATTGATACGGAGTTCGATCTGCTGCTCGCTGCCTTGCCAATTGGCGCCGCAACCCCGGGTTGGTACTCGCGCGACCAGCCAACCTCCGAGGGCGGGCTTCCACCTCGGCGAGGTCTCCGTCACCGCGTCCTGAAAGGGCGTCTCCGCGCCATTGCTCAAGATGACGACATTTATCGGCCCGGACTTGGCCCAGCGAGCGCAGCGACCCAAGGTCGTCGGTGTGGACCCTGCGCTCGAGGCACGGCAACTTTCAGTTGTCGTGCCGATCCCGGGAAGCGGTGAAGCCGCCGAAACCTGGCCGCTCGCATCTGAGCCAGAGGACGAGGGACCGCCGATCGCTCGGCCGTCAGCCGCCAGCACTGACAGGAGGCCTACCGCCAACGCTAGTAGCCGGATCCAGCGGCCTGCGAACATGCTAGGGATCGTGGACGGCCAAACTCAAGAGTGGCTAAAGCCCAGCCGATCACGAACCGACAACATGGAGCAGGGGACCCCGGGACGCAGCACCGCCCCGGGGTCAAAGGGAGAATGGTCTACTCTTGGCCGCCGACCTGGTGGTCGGTCTGAGCGCCGACGTCTTGGTGACCCACCTCGGCACTACCGGCCGGTTCATTTGGGTTGGTGGTTTCGCCAGCTGCGCTGGTTTCGGCAGCCGTCGTTGTCCCCGTGGCAGCGGTCGTATCAGGGGTATCTGCCGCCTCCGGGACATCTGTGGCTTGTGCTTGGTTCGTTGTCGGCGTCGCCGGTGCGCTGGCGGCGCTGGCCGCCACTGATACGCCGGCGATCGCCAAGGCGGCTGGAAGAGCCAGCACAAGCAGCCAGCGTCGCCATCTTGCTCTCTTCAACGTCTGTACCTCCAATCTTAAGCTGTACGATCTGGGAACTTCTCTCAGGTTCGCCCCCAAACCTGAAACCTTTCTAAAATGGAACACCGAACCGCTTTAGACATCCTTTAGACAGAAGGCACATCCTGCTGGTTGTGCGAATCCTGATAGTGGAGGATG
Organism: Candidatus Dormiibacter sp.; assembly: GCF_050999135.1. Lineage (NCBI taxonomy): Bacteria > Bacillati > Candidatus Dormiibacterota > Candidatus Dormibacteria > Candidatus Dormibacterales > Candidatus Dormibacteraceae > Candidatus Dormiibacter > Candidatus Dormiibacter sp. The sequence continues at coordinate 8,769 of NZ_JBPCPN010000005.1, forward strand.
ATCATCGGCTCGCGGCCAGCTTGCGGAGGTCGCTGATGGAGGCGCGGATGGCCGTGGATGTCGTCCATGACGGCGAGGAGGCGGTAGCCGCCGGCCTTGTGACCAGCTATGACGCCATCGTGCTCGACATCATGCTGCCGGTGCTGGACGGCTTCCAAGTGACCCGGCGCCTGCGTGATCACAGGGTGGAAAGCCCAATCCTCATGCTGACGGCGCGGGACTCAGTTGACGATCGAGTGGCGGGCCTCGAGGCTGGCGCTGACGATTACTTGGTCAAGCCCTTCGCCCTGCGAGAAGTGGTGGCCCGGCTTCGGGCGCTCACCCGGCGCCACGTCCCCAATCGCAAGTCGGAACTGCGGGCGGGAAAGGTGGTCCTGGACACCGCCGCCCACACCATGAGGGTCGACGGTGAGTACGTGGAGCTGACCAACAAGGAGTTCGCCATCCTTGAGTATTTCCTGCTCAACCAGGGCCGGCTGCTGACCCGGGGACAGATCCTGGACCACGTCTGGGACTACGACTTTAACGGTGGCCGCAATCTGATCGAGGTCTACGTTGGGCGTCTACGCAGCAAGCTCATCCAGGCAGGAGCAGGGGATCCGTTTGCGACAGTCAGAGGATCCGGCTACCGATACAGCGCCGAACGCGGATGACCCGCTTCCTGGCCACGACCCGAGGGCGCCTGGTGGCCTTCTCGGTCGGCATCCTGGCACTGGCGCTCCTGATAGCCGATGGGACGGTTCTCGCTTCCCTGTCACTGGCCGAGGGCAGCGAGTCAGATGCGGTTCTGGTCTCCCAGGCCCGCTTGATCTCAGCGACGCTCGAGGACGCCAACGGGCATGTGAGCCTGAATGCACCCGATATACCCGGCGAGACCCAGTCGGGCGTCGCTGTCGACGCAACCGTGATATCGCCGACGGGTGTGCTGGCTCAGACAGCCACGCAGCCGCTGTCCAGAGCCTCCCTCGACACCCTCCTCCAGCATGCGAGCACGACCCGAGCTCCCGTCTGGGCGGATCTTGTCGACATCCGAGGCGTCCCCCGGCGAGCGTACGCCATGCCTCTGAGCGGGGGTTCCGGGCAGACGGACGTTCTCGTGGTGAGCCGGTCTGTTGGTGAGATGCAGAGTAGGCAGCGCCGGACCGTCCTCTTCTTGCTGATCGGCTCCGTAATCCTGTTACTGGTCGGTGGAACTCTGGCTCACTGGCTCGCCGGACGCGCCCTCCGCCCGGTCCGGACGATCGCCGGCTTGGCCAGGTCCATCAGCGAACATGACCTCCACCGCCGGGTCGACGTCAAGGTGCCGGAGGACGAGCTCGGCGAGCTGGTGGCCACCTTCAACTCCATGCTCGGCCGTCTTGAGTCATCTTTCGACAGCCTGAGCAGGTTCACTGCCGACGCTTCCCATGAGCTCCGAGCGCCGCTCACGCTAATGCGCAGCGAGCTGGAAGGAGCCCTGAACAGAAATCGGAGCCGGGAAGAGTACAAGAGGGTGCTCACTGCCCTCCACGCTGAGGTGGATCACCTGAGCCGGCTCGCCGACCACCTGCTCATGCTTGCTCGCGCAGACGCGGGGGCACTGGTGCCTCAACGGGAAGCGATCGACGTTGCCGATTTCCTTCACGAGTCTGCGGCCCGCTGGGAGACGGTTGCCGAAGAACGTGGGGCGCACATCCACGTGTCCCCGCCAGCCTCAGGTCAGGTGAGCGCCGATCCTCGATTGATCCGGAGGATTCTAGACAACCTGCTGGACAATGCGATAAAGCACGCTCCGGGGGGAACGGCCGTCGTTCTGCGCGGCTACCCGGTCGAGAGTGGATGGAACATGGAGGTGGCTGACCAGGGTCCCGGTGTCCCGGCGGAACGCCGGGGCGAGCTCTTCTCGCGGTTTGGGAAGTTCGACACTGCACGTACACCAGATGGCGCTGGCGCCGGGCTCGGGCTCGCGCTGTGCGCGGCAATCGCTCGCGCTCACGGCGGTGAGCTTGACTATGTGTCGGACGGTCCGGGCGCGATCTTTCGCCTCCACCTGCCCGTGGAATCGGGCGCTGGACGCTTGCTGACGCGAAAGGGTCAGAGTCGCTCCGGGACAGCGAACAGCTTGAGCTGGTTGCCCCCGCGAGCTTTCCTCTGACGGCGCTCGGCATAGGCTCAAAAAATCGGCCGATCGGGTCGGCGTCGCAGCAACTCTGGGGCGCATGTGGGGTCGCGGACGGCAAGCGACGCTCAGCGGACCGGCCCGTCCGGGGCGCCAGGCGCCACCCGACTGAACGGGCCAAGTTCTGACCCTGGCTTTAGGCGCCTGTTAGTAAGCCGGGCCAGAGTTAGTATTCGTGGTCAATACCAAAGCGCTGACGGGTGTTCTGGCTGGTCTTGCTCTCACCTTCGGGTTAGTGGCCTGCGGTACTTCCGGTGGAACCGCAGCGCAGCGGAGCCCGGAAGCAGGTGGCGCCTCCGGTGGAACCGCGGCGCAGCGGGGCCCGGAAGCAGGTGGCGCCACCGCAGGAGGCGAGGCTAACAACGGCGAGGCACCGGTCGTCGCCTACGTGGATTCGCGATACCGCTACCGCATCGACGCGCCTGGCCAGATGACCGCCAACGCGGACGGAACGGCGACCTACGTTGGTCCTTCCGAGCGGCTTCAGGTGGCCGTGGTCCAGGGCGTAAAGGCTGCGGATGTCTCCGCGCTCGGGCGCGACGATGTTGCCACCCTTTCCTCCAGCATCGCCGGTTTCCGTCTTATTTCCGGGCCCGCGTCGACCAACGTCAACGGCCGCAAGATGGAGAAGTTCATCTATAACTGGACCCCGGGCACGAGCCCGGTCACCGGCAAGCCAGTAACGCTGGTCGCGGTCCGCTACTACGTACCGAAGGATTCGCAGACGGTCGCTGTGATCACCTACGGCATCGTGTCCAACCAGTACGATCCGCAGGGCGCCGATGACCTCGCCAGCACTTTCCAATGGCAGTAGAAGAGCGGTCCAGCCCGGCGGTGCCGGTGGCCGAACCGCTGGCGCGACTGCAGGACGTCTTCAAGATCTATCGCGAGGGCAGCATCGAAACTGTGGCGCTGCGCGGGGCGAGCCTGGAGCTGCCCCGCGGAATGCTCACCAGCATGGTCGGTCCCTCCGGGAGCGGCAAGTCAACCCTGCTCTTGATCATGGCCGGGCTGGCGCTCCCAAGCGCTGGCCAGGTGATCCTCGACGGGCAGGACCTGAGCCGGCTCGACGAAGCCGCCCGCGCCCGGATCCGGGGGGAGCGGATCGCGGTCATCTTTCAGAGCGGCAACCTAATCCCGTTCCTCTCGGCCCTGGAGAACGTCCAGCTGGCGCAAACGCTGTCCGGAAAGCTGCGTCGGAATCAGAAGCTGGCGCGTGATCTTCTAGTTGAGGTCGGGCTCGGGAAGCGGCTGCACCATCGCCCGCCCCAACTCTCCGGCGGCGAGGTGCAGCGGGTTGCCGTCGCGGTGGCACTTGCCAGCGAGCCGGACCTGTTGCTCGCTGATGAGCTGACCGGGGAGCTGGACTCGGCCACCGCTGACATGGTGATGGGCGTCCTATCCGAGGTCTGGCAACAACGCCATCTGACCATCCTCCTCGTGACGCACAACGTCGAGCTGGCCGCGCGCGCCGACCACCAGCTGCGGCTCATAGACGGCTTGGTGCAGAGGGCATGAGCGCAGGAATCACCCTGCGCCTGGAGACCCTGCACAAAGAATTCCGAGTCTCCGGCACTCCCGTGCACGCCGTCGATGGCATCGACCTGGAGATCGCCGCCGGTAGCAGCGTCGCTATTGTCGGTCCGAGCGGCTGTGGCAAGTCGACCTTGCTCGGCTTGCTGGGTGGCCTGGAGCTGCCGACTCAGGGGCAGGTCTGGCTTGGTGAAATAGAGCTCTCAGCGCTCCGCGAGGCCAAGCGAGCCGCGCTCCGGCGGGGCTCGATCGGCTTCGTCTTCCAGTCCTACGATCTGCTCCCCTTTCTGACGGCGAGCGAGAACATTGACTTCCAGCTGGCCCTGGCGGGCCAGGCCAATGGCGACGGTCGCTCACGTGAACTGATCGAACGGCTTGGCCTGACGGAGCATGCCCAAAAGCTGCCCGACCAGCTCTCAGGCGGCCAGCGGCAGCGAGTCGGAATCGCCCGCGCCCTCGTCCATCAGCCGGCCCTGATCCTCGGTGACGAGCCGACCGGAGAGCTGGACTCTGAATCCTCGGCGGCCGCCATGGACCTGCTCCTGGAGGCACAGAGCGCGATCGGCGCGACGCTAGTCGTGGTCACGCACGACCTCGACATTGCCACCCGTCTCGAAAGGATCGTCAGCCTGCGTGACGGGCGAGTGGTCGGAGACCGCAGCGGAGAACTCGCCGGGAGCCGTGTCGGTGCTTAGCTACGCGCTGCGAGACCTGGTCCGCAACCCGCGCCGAACGCTGGCTTCACTTACCGGCGTCGCCCTGGCCGTGGCCCTATTCTCCTCGATCACCTTTTTCGTCGACAGTTCGGCGGCGCGCATGACGGAGCGGGCGATCGCGCCCGTGGCCATCGACATGCAGGCCGGCCTCACGGCTCCCCTGGCATCGCCCCTTGGCCTCACCGAGAGGCTTGATGGGGGCGCCTCCCTGGCAACCGGACAGACGACAACGGTGACCCTCACCGCCGTCAACGGCTCGACGCGCCCGATGACCGGTGTCGTGTTCCGCGATGAAGTACCGCAGCACCTGACCTATGTGCCCGGGTCGGCCACCGTCGATGGCCGTCCGATCCCCGATGTAGGTGGTGAAAGCCCGCTCACGACAGGCCTCCGAGTCGCGGATCTGGGAGCGGGAGGAAAGGTCAGCATCGCTTACCAGGCGCGGGCCGTCCAGCCCGTCGCTTCGACGCAGGCACTGGGCCTGCATGGCACCGTCGCGAGCAACGAAGAGCCCGCGCCTGCCGCTGCCAACTCACCGCAGCCGCTGAGTCTGGGCCAACTCGGGAATCTGGTTGCGAGAGTGCCTGGCGTGACAACCGCGGACCAGCTTGGCTCCTTGGATCTGCCGGCGGGTAGCCTGCGCTCGGGACCAGCCACGGTCGCTCAGAGCTTGCGCGTCTTCGCATTCGATCCCGCCTACCTCCAGCACTACCCGATGGTGCGGTTGACGAGCGGGGATTATGGCGCAGGTACGGTGCTCATCAGTCCCGAAGCCGCCCGTGCTCTTGGGGCTGGCCCGGGCAGCAGCATTGCACTGACGGTCCCCGGCCGCGCCCAATCGTTGAGCTTCAAAGTGGGCGGCACCGCCGACTTCTCGAAGGCCGATCCGCTCTTCGCCAGCCGCTCGGCAGACAACCAGGGGGAGTTCGTCCAGGTGCCAAACGTGCTCGTGGTGCCGATGGCTGTTCTGAACAACGAGATCCTGCCCGCCCTGCGGGTGGACGCTGCCTCGACCAGCCCACTGTTGAAGGCCCCGCCGGCCCTTGAGCTCGACCTCCACATCGATCGTGTCCGCCTGGCGACCGATCCCAGCGTCGCAGCCATCAACACTCAGGGCCTGAAGCGCTCGATCGAGCGCCTGGCGCCGGGCCGGGTCTCCGTCATAGACAATCTGTCGGACGCACTCAATGCCGCCAAAGGCGATACGATCCTGGCCAAGATCCTGTTTCTCTTCCTGGGCCTGCCGGGCGTGCTGCTGGCTGCCTACCTCTCGCGCTATTCGGGCGGGCTCCTCGCCCAGGCCCAGCGTCGGGAGCAGGCCACGCTGAGAGCTCGGGGAGCCCAGCCCAGTCACCTTCTCAGGGGGCTTGCGTACACGACCGCGAGCGTCGCCATCCTCGGATCTGCGCTCGGCCTTGGGCTCGGCCTGGTGACCGTTGAAGTAGTTCTGGGAAGATCGGCGCTGGCTACGGCGTCTACCCAGAGCCTCACGTTATCCGTTGGCCTCTCGCTCCTGGCCGGCCTCGTCACCACCGCACTGGCGCTGTACCTACCCGGGCGGCGTGCTTTGTCGAGCGAAACGGGCGAGGAGCGGCGAGAGCTCAGCATCAGTAGTCCACCGGCCTGGCTTCGCCTGCGTCTCGACCTCATCTTCCTGGCGGCGGCGGCAGTTGTCTGGATCATCACCCAGGTCTCGGGTGGTTTCAAGCCGACACCAGCGGAGGGACAGTCAGTCTCGCTTTCCTTCTACACTCTGCTCTCGCCGCTTCTGGGCTGGATCGGTGCCACGCTCCTCGCGGTCCGGCTGATGCTGCTGGCCGGCGCCCGGTTGGGCCGGCGTCGGCGCGGCACCTTTGGAGGCCTCACCGTGGGAACATTGGGCAGGAGCATGCAGCGCCGAGCCCCCGCGCTCGCATCGGGAGTCATCGCCGTGTCGCTCGCTGTGGCCTTCGGTTCCAGCGTCGCGCTCTTCGTCGCAACCTACAACACGGAAAAACAGGCCGATGCTCGATATGCCACCGGGTCCGACCTGCGCGTGACTCCCAGCGCCCTCACCCCCCAGACGCCTGCCTTCGGCGCGCAGCTCCGAGTCGCCGGGGTCAGCGGCACGACCCCGGTCGCGCTGACAGCCAATGCACTGGTCGGTACCGACAAGAGGGCAATGGTCGCAATTGATGCGACCACATTCCCCCAAGTCGCCTCTCTACCCAACTCCTTCTTCCCCAATCTGGGTTCCGCCGCCGCCATGGCGGCCCTGCAAAAGGACCCGGCGGCGGTCCTGTTGTCAACCGAGATGGCACGGACCTTCAATGTCCAGCCGGGGGACCAGGTCAAGATCCAGCTCACCGACGCTTCGGGAAAGCAGGTTCCGGTCACCTTCCACGCGGCCGGTCTCTTTCAGAACTTCCCCGGCTTCCCTCAGGGAATCGACCTGGTCTCCAACCTCGCCTACTACCAAACCGCCACCGGGATCCCCCAAGTCAGCCTGTTCTTTGTTCGCGCCACCGATCCTAGCTCTGCGGGGGTCGCCCGGGTGGCTGACCTTATGAAGGCGGGGCCGGGGCGGGCAACCCCAATCCTGGTCGAGACGACGGCCACTGCGATCAACCGGGACTCATCCACGCTAGCGGCCCTCAACCTGCGCGGCTTAGGTGGCCTGGAGTCGGTCTACACCGTCCTGATGAGTGCCGCCGGGATCGCGATATTTGTCTTCGGCCTCTTGCTCCAGCGGCGCAAGGAGTACGTGACCATGCGTGCGTTGGGCATCCGAATGGGCCAGCTGCGCAGCCTCGTGTTCGGCGAGGCGGCCGTGGTCGCTGTCCTGAGCCTGATCGTTGGCGCGATGGTAGGCACGGCCATGGCGGTGATGTTCGTGCAGATCTTGGCGCCTCTCTTCACGATCCAGCCGGCGTCACTCACTGTCCCCGTTGGCCAGCTCGCTGTACTGGCGACTCTGGTCCTCGGCGGCATGGGCTTGTCGGTTCTCGTCGCGGCTCGCAACCTGCGCCAACTCAATCCCGTCGAACTGCTCCGGGAGGAGTAAGCAAGCCTCGGTGAGAACCGATGCCCGCCAATCTTGTAAGCGGCTGGCGACTCTGCTACGACCATGGGCCGTTCGGCCAGTGCGCCGCGCGCACTTGCCGACCAGCAGGAAAGCGAGGCAGCTGTAGGAGGGCAAAACTCCATCCCGCACGATCCGCGATGCTCCGGGAATGCTCGAGCCACTCCGCATCCTGCTCCCCACCCTGACCGCCCTGCTCCATGAGCGCCACGACCTCCTAGTCGAGAACCTGCTGCTGCGCCACCAGCTCCAAGTCGGCGCTCCGCTCTCGCCCGCGGCCGCACTTCAAGACCAGCGATCGATTCTTCTGGCCGTTCGTTCGCTGGCTCGTCCCGGCCTGGAAGCAGCACCTTGTCCTCGTCCGACCGGAGACCGTACTCCGCTGGCACCGCCGGGGCTGGCGCCTCTACTGGCGCTGGCGCTCAGGCCCTCACCTGGGCCGGCCTCGGTTGAGTCCCGAGATCCATGAGTTGATCGCCACGATGGCCAGCGAGAACCCGCTCTGGGGCACCGAGCGCATCCGGAGCCAGCTCCTCAAGCTCGGCATCCTCGTCAGCTCCCGCTCGATCCGCCGCTATCGTCGACACCGTCACTCCCGACCACCCAGCCAGAGCTGGCGGACCTTCCAAGCCAACCATGCTCTGACGATCTGGGCGGCCGACCTCTTTGTCGTCCAGACCCTGACCTTCCAGAACCTCTACGTCCTCTTCTTCATTCGCCATGGCCGTCGCCAGCTGGTCCACTTTGAGCTGACCGCCCACACCACCGCGGCCTGGGTCTGGCGGCAGCTGATCGAAGCCACGCCCTGGAACGGCGAACCGGACTACCTCATCCACGACCGCGACCGCGTCTGGGGTGCCAACTTCGGCGGGCGCACCTTAGGGCTCGGCATCAAGAGTCTGCGGACGCCGATTCGGGCGCCTCGCGCCAACGCGATCGGGGAGCGCTGGGTTGGACCATCCGCCGCGAGTGCCTCGACCAACTGATTCCCCTTAACGAACGCCACCTGCGCGATCCTGACCAAGTTCGTCCGCTACTACAACTACGATCGCCCTCATCGCACCCTCGGACTCCAGCCGCCGGCTTCACGGCCCCAGAGTCAGCACGGCCTGTCCTTCCTGTCCTTGGCGGACTCCACCACGTCTATGAGCGGGCGGCTTGATTGGACGGAGTTTTGCCGCCCTACAGCCGTTTGTCGCCGCAGCAGTGCCGCACATGGTCCGTGGCCGTCCCTGACTGTCCACGGGCTTGGCTGTCATTCTGGCTGTCAGCGTCACGTGGACGACGCATGGGCTCCGGGGCACCGTTCACCACGGGTACTCCATCGTGTATATGGGCTATCACAGACACACAATATGTGGCGGGGATGGATGGAAATCGAACCAACCTGGGACGGCTCGCATCGCCCCACAAACGGTTTTGAAGTTCGCTGATGCAGCGTACCCTGACGTCCACCACAGTCCAACTGATCTCTAGAGCGCCCGCTCCAGCTCCGTTTCAGTCCGCCGTTGTCCGCGCGCGTCCCCGGGCTTGGCTGTCAACGCGGCTGTCATGGCTCGCCTATGGCGCTTTTCCGGGTCCGTTCATGACTGGCGGGACGGCCCTCTCTTACTGCTGGGCCCTGCTCGCCCTCAACCCCCCAGACGCCCGTCGACTCCCCGGCCGCGAACGCGGACGACAAACAAGTTCGTGGGCTGGCCACCCCTGCGCAGTCGCCATGATCAGGCGGCGCCGCGCTGAAGCCGGCACCCGGCCGCCCAGGACGCCGACGACTATGCGATCGGGTAACTGAGCTGGAGGCGGTCGGCGGAGCCCTATTGGCGATGGACGACGCCGCCTGGCGGGCGGTGAAGCGCTACGTGGCGCGGGAGGTCTACCGCCTACTCAAGACGATGCCGCCAACCGGGAACCAGACAGAAGCTGCTCCGTTCAGGCGCGCCGACACGGCTGCTTGACATCTATACGAGGATCTTCCCGGACTGGCTGCTAGAGCCACGGCGAGGTCGGCGACTTGTTGTCACCGGATAATGGGTTGACGCGTTTGTAGACCGTGGCCCGCTGGCACGAGTGTGGGGGTCAGCGCCCTGGGAAGTAGGTGACAGGGACGCAACACGTTCACATCTCCCTGAGCCGGCATGCTGCCCAGTTTCGCCCCGATAGGGCTCCGTCTGTCCGTGCGAGTCCTTCCCGTTATCCAACTCGTTGGACGATTTGCTCGCGAATCAGGGCACTCAGCGGAGAAGGCAGCGGCGGCCGCTACGCTGACCCGGCGTCCGGCGACGGCTGCTGCAGTTCAGCACATCGAACCTTACGGCAGCGGCCTTGACTCCGCCCGCCAGTTGGCACGCGCTTGCGATCGACCAGAAGTCCACGGCGGGGAAGCGAAACCGGACCGGGCACTCGTTGGCCCCGTGCCTTCAGGCACCCAGGCGCTCGGCCAGGCCACTGAAATCCAGCGCCACGACGTCCCAAGCTTCCTCTGCCACCAGGTCACTCGTCTGATTCGGGCCGTGCTCCAGCGGTCGAGCACGAAAGCGGTGGCCAGACCTGCGTTTCGAGCGGCTCGCAGGTCGCTGTTGTGCGCGGCGACCATCATGCATTCGGCCGGCGCTAGGCCGAGCGCCTCCGCGGTGCGTGTGTACGCCTCCCGCTGCGGTTTGTAGGAGCGGGAGACGTCGGCGCCAAAAATGGCGTCCCAGGGAAGGCGGGCCCGTTTGGCCATGTTGAGGAGCAGCGCCAGGTTGCCGTTGGATAGCGGTGCGATGATGAACCGCGCGCGCAGGCGCGTCAGGCCAACAAGACAGTCCGGCCAGGGGTCAAGGCGGTGCCAGGCACGGTTCAGGTCGTCCAGTGAATCGGCAGGCAGGCGGCCGGGGTCGGCCCCGAAGTCGCGAAGAACGGCGTCGAGGTTCTCCCGGTGGAGCAGATCGAGCCGGGTGAAGGGACGGCCGCCGGAGCGCACCTCCTCCATCGCCGGCTGGTAGCGGGCTCGCCAGGCGTCAGCGAACTCGTGCGGATCTGCCGCGATTCCGTGTCGGGCCAGAAACGGGCCCGCATCACGCGCGATTCCCGACCGCCAATCCACCACCGTCCCGAACGTGTCGAACAGCAGGGCCCGGACGTCAGCTGTTGACCGCGACAACGAGACAGCCGGCTCGTTCACTGGACTAATGGGTCAAGGTGTGAGGTCCGTTCCAAGCCCTGGAGGGCCTGGGGATCTCGGAAACGGGATGACCTGCCACGCTGTGGGGCGCAACTCGCTTTAAGTGATCCTACACGCGACATCTCGAATGGCTCGATGTCGCTGCGAGGCCAGGCCGCGTCAGCGGTACGCCACCAATAGGTTGACCTGCCCGACCGCTCTCCGCGCCTAGGAAGGCAGGCCTACCGCGCTAGCGGCCGGCTGCCACGCGGTGCGGTTACGATCCGGATCAGCGCCACGATGCCCCAGGCGATCAAGGCGTAGACCACGATGGCCACCAGCGATGACGGCTCGAACACGTAAGATCCCTGGCTGCTATCCCCGAAGATACCGCGGAAGGCGCCCACGAGAGGGGCGGTGATTCCGTAGATGAAGTCTACGAACGCCGACTGGGTGGAGGCGGCAAGCAATTTGAGCAGGAAGCGAAGTCCGATCAGGACGTCGATCACTCCGGCCAGGAACCAGACCACCGCCACCGCTCGAAAGTTGTAGCCCGCCCTGACGGGGACAACTGGCACGGCGGGCTCGGAGTAAACTGGCGGCGGTTGGGGGTCCATGGTGACTGCCCCTGAAGGCAGAAGCCATGATAGGGCATGAAATCTTACTTGTCGACTCACTCGCTGTTCGACGCTCTGCGAGACCGGCGGGGAGCCCCGTGGTGGCGATCCCCTGGTCCGCCTCAGTCGATCACTGGCCTACTGCCAGGCAGCCTGCTTCGTGTGCGGTAATTCGACGGCCGCGTGGCAGCACCGCGCCGATCCGTTCACGTGGCGAGGCCGGACGGAGCTATGGCATACCCGCTTGGCACTGACAGGTGGTGGGGCTGCCGTTGAGCTGTCGCGGGATGGTTCCGTCTCGCTGCGGGGCAATCTCGTCAGCCGACTACGACCCGAGGCACATCCCACCTCCGGGGTCGGCATGATCCCGACCTGGCCCGGACGGCGATGTCCGCCAATGACAGGCATCAAATAGGAAACGAGGGCAGCCGTTGGAGACCCCGACGTAGATACCGACACAGAGTGAAAGGAGGAGAGGCCAAATGGCTAGAGAGATCGCACGCTATGGCTGTTCGCCAGACCTTCCAGATCAGCGGGATCACCTCTACGCGGCGCCACCTCCGGTGCTCAGACAGCTACCGCCCGGCGCCGACCTGATCTCATCCTGCCCAACGACGGCCTGTCGCATGTGTTGAGCCCATGCGCTTTGCGGTCACGGATTTGAGTCCGCCGTCTGCGCTAAGACTCTGGCTGCCATTTTGGCTGTCAACTGACGCTTGAGCCTGCTAAGGTACCGGCTGAGGAAGTGAAGGGGAGCATGCCCTAACGCCTATATGTAGCGGCTCCGTCTCACTAGCGCTCCCAAATACAGTGGCGGGGATGGATGGGAATCGAACCCACCTGGGACGGCTCGCACCGCCCCACAAACGGTTTGTGAAGTTCGCTTGGGCAGCGTCTGAGGAAGTCCCGCGGAGGTCCGGCTGAACTTCGAAACCCTGTGCGCCGGTGTCTTTCCTGTCCGCCGAAATCAGCGATGTCCAGCTGCTTGGCTGTCCTCTTGGCTGTCATGTTGAATCCAGGTCGTAGACAAGCATCGGGCATCCGTCCGGAGAGTTCGAGTCCCGGTGCGGGCACGACGCAACCCAAGCTATGCGTACAGGCACCTGCGCGCTGATCATCGACCGCCCACTTGAGGTTGCCGTGCCCGAGTGCTAACGCTACAGCTTGAGGAGGAAGACGGGTGTAGCCGCCGCGACGCCGGCGCCCGCTTGCAACACGAGTACCAACAGCGCCTGCCTTGGGGTCCGCGGTAACCACTTGATCGCAAAGAATGCGACGACCGGCATTTGACCGGCCATCAATAGCTGCCAGAGATGGGCGGCGGCCCCCTCGTCCGCGTGGCGGCCCCCGCCGAACATTGCGATGTGACCAAGCACCAAGGCGAGGGCTGCCAACGACATCGCCAATGGGATCAACGCGCTAGGCCCTTTCAGGGTTGAGAAGTCCACGCGCGACCCTCCGGCAAAACCAAGTGCCGGTTGCAGCAACTCTGGATGGAGACGAGGCGTCGAGTGAAGACCTGGGCGGCCTGTCCTTGGTCTCCGCGGATTCGACTCTGCCAATGGCTACTGCTTAACCAGCCCGTGCGGGTTGAACACGAATTTCTTGGAAACCCCTTTGTCGAAGTCTTTGTAGCCCTGCGACGCGTCGTCGAGTGAAATGACCGTCGCGTTGACCGCCTTGGCAATCTGCACCCGGTCGTGCAGGATAGCGCTCATCAGCCCCCGGTGGTAGCGCATCACCGGGCATTGACCAGTAGTGAAGACGTGAGACTTAGCCCAGCCCAACCCGATCCGGATCTTCAGCGAGCCCACTTTTGCTTCCTCATCGATGCCGCCCGGGTCGCCGGTTACATAGAGTCCCGGGATTCCGATGTTGGCACCCGCTCGAGCGACCTCCATGACAGAGTTGAGGACGGTGGCGGGCGCCTCGTGACCTGAGTCTGCGCCGTGGCCCTTCGCCTCGAAGCCAACGCAGTCGACGGCGGCGTCGACCTCTGGTACCCGGAGGATCTGCTCGATCTGGTCAGAGACCTCACCCTTGGAGATGTCCACTGTCTCGCAGCCGAAGCGTCGCGCCTGCGCGAGGCGCTCGGGGATGAGATCGCCCACGATGACCACGGCCGCGCCCAGGAACTGGGCAGAGTGTGCACAGGCCAGCCCCACTGGCCCCCCGCCGGCGACGTAGACGGTAGAGCCGGGACCGACGCCCGCACTGTAAGCGCCGTGGAACCCGGTCGGAAAGATGTCGGAGAGCATGGTCAGGTCTAGGATCTTCTCCATCGCCTGCTCTTTGTCCGGGAACTTGAGCAGGTTCCAATCGGCGTATGGAACCATGACGTACTCTGCCTGCCCGCCGACCCAACCGCCCATGTCTACGTAGCCGTAGGCGGAACCAGGGCGCTCAGGGTTCACGTTGAGGCAGATGCCGGTCTTGCCCTCCTTGCAGTTCCGGCAGCGTCCGCAGGCGATGTTGAAGGGCACCGAGCAGAGGTCGCCCTTCTGGATGAATTCGACATCCCGACCGACCTCGATCACTTCACCCGTGATCTCGTGGCCAAGGATCAAGCCCTTCGGCGCTGTGGTCCGGCCCCGAACCATGTGCTGGTCGGAGCCGCAGATGTTGGTGGAGACGATCTTCAGGATGACGCCGTGCTCACACTTGCGGCCGACGTTCTTCGGGTTGACGCCTGGACCGTCTTTGAGAACCAGTTCAGGGTAGTCGATGGTCTGGACCTCGACCTCGCCTGGACCGATGTACGCGACTGCCTTGTTACCCGCCATGAGGCACCCCCTCTACCCAATACCCACGCATCCGCGCGTCGCCTACGCTCCCGGCTTCTGATACCCCGCTGCTACAGCCTTACCTTTGTCGAGCAAAGCCTGGCCCTCCTCTTTAGTGATCAGCTTGATCGTGCGCACGTCATGCAGTGCTCCGGAACTCGCCAACCCTACGCTGAAGGCACCCGCACTCACGTCGTCCGGAAAGTCTGCGATGAGAACATAGTCGTCCGCGCCGAAAGCCCAGTAGAAGGCTTCCATGCTACCGCCGGCATCCTGACACGATTTCCTGACAGCAGCCTCCCGATCGCCTGGGGTCTCCATCATTCGGGTCCAGGCCTCGGGACTATAGCCACCAAGCAAAAGGTACTTCGACATGGGCTCCCACCTCCTAGAATCCATGCTACGCCTCCGCCTTCTCGCACCGGCAGATTCTTTGGGAGCCGCCTGGACGGGGCTTTGAGGCTGCCTCTCGCGCGGCCCAACTGTTTGTGAAGATGGCGGGGACCTGGTCCAAGCTGATGACTCGGCCGCCGAGCGTGCTCGATCTTCGTCGACGATCCGGCAGCTGCTGCTCGAGGAGGAATGGCCGGGGCGGCCGACCACCAGTGAGCGGATGAAAACGGGAGCCGAGGCAGAGGGTAGCTTGACCCTGGGCGCTGTTGCCCTTGTTGAATTGCTCGCCCTGCTCGGCGGCCTCATCCAAGCGAAGCAGGAGCACGATCTGACCGTCAGAAGGGCAGAAGAGCTAGGTCAATTGCGGGACGCTCGGCACGCTGTCCTCCGCGAAGACGTCAAGATGCTCGTGCGTGCACTGTTTGAGATCGAGCACGCTCTCCGGTTGTTCATGGGCGGCAAGGTGCACTCCGCTGAAGAGCTGGAAGTGATAGACCGGTTGACCGAGCGCCCGCCAGGCAGCTCGTGCGGACTTCAGGCTAGATCCGGACGGTCAACGGTTGTACGAAGTGTTCAGTGCGCTGCTGGAGCTAGTAGATAAGGCCCACAACCAGGCCGCGTACACAGCCAAGGTGTTTGACGAGCGCGGTCATGGAGATGAGCTGATGCAACAGTTGGACACAATCCGCGTGTTGCATGACGCCGTCCAGCGAGAGATGAAGCGGACGATGGTGAGGCTCAACGAGTGCGGCAAGAAATCAGCAGGCCAGTAATGCCGTCGAAGTGACGGGGGCCGACTAACTACATCCGGCGACGGCGCCAGCCCTTAGACGCGGCCCCGTAGGTTTGAGAGGCGGGTGGATACGCTTGACGGCTTCGTGGCGGACGAGGGGGCAGATCTCGGAACACTCCCTTCGAGCCAGAGCGCCTCTCCCATTCACATCGCTGCAACGTTGGCTGTCACATTGGCTGTCATCGGCAGGTTGAAGATGGGCGAGTGCCCAGCTCAGTGAGAGAGGCATGCAAGCCCAAAAACCCCCATATGAGGTGGTCGTTCTTCTGAGACAAACTATAACTAGTGGCGGGGATGGATGGGAATCGAACCCACCTGGGACGGCTCGCACCGCCCCACAAACGGTTTTGAAGACCGCGGGGGGCACCAGCCCCCGTACATCCCCCGATCCTCAGACGGTTTCCGGCTGTTCGGACTCGAGCTCTTCCCGTACCTCTCGGATGAACACTGCGGCATCCTCCGTCGAAGCCAGTCGGCCGGCTGCGCAGCCAGCCAGGTAGGTCGCGAGCGGGGCGAAGCGTCGCTCCGAAGAGTGTGCCACCACGCGGGCAAGTTCCAGCAGTTCCCGCGCTTCGTCGGGCGTTAGCCGCGGCGCCGGCCGCCTGCCACCGTGCCGCTCGGCGGCCGCCGCCAGCCGATCGCTCAAATCGTCCAGCACGGGATTCACCGCCTCACCATAGCCATCCCCAAGGCGGGTGCGGCAGGAAAGGTCCGAGCTGGCAAGCCCGGCTCTCACATCGATCATAGGTCGGTCAGCAGCGGATGGCTCGCCGTCGTCCTACAGCGTCCGGCGGCGAAGGGAGAGCGGCAGCCACGAGGCTGCCGCTCTGCGGTTTCAACGAGAATCGGTTGTCAGCCGCCGATGAACGGCTTGACCGCAGCCAGGACATCCTCCTTGGTCTTGGCGGTCTCGGTGGCGCCCATGTAGATCCCACCCTCGGCCGGGAGCCCCGAGATCTTGCCCACCAGCGCCGCGTGGCGGCACTCCACACCAAAGATTCCTGCCGCCGCCTGGAGCAGCATTGGATCGGTCAAGCTACCCGCCTGTCCGAGGTACGCCCCCACGCCCGTCTCTTCAAAGGTCTTCGAGGTCTTGAGAAAGGCCTTGTAATCAGTGAAAGTTCCGTCCGGATACTTGACAGTCGGCTTGGCCGCCGGCTTGCCACCGAGCTTCGTGACGGTGTCCGATAGGGCCTGTACGTGCGCCTGCTCGTCAGACGCGATCAACTGGAAGAGATCCTTCGCATGCTGATCGGTGAAGAGTTTGGCACCCGCTTGGTTGCCCTGAGCATAGAAGTCGGCCTCGAGATATTCGAGCGTAAGTGCGAAGTTGAGGATGTCGAGGTCGCCCTGGGCGGCGGCGGCCCAGACTCGGGTCGTACTCAACAGTTGGATCGCAGCCTCACCGGAGATTACGACGCCAGCGCCAATCGTTGACCGGCCCAGGAAGGATCTTCGGGATAGGCAATTGTTCAACATCTGACTAGCTCCCCAAGAACGGCTTGACGGCGGCCACGACCTCGGCGGATGGTGCGTGAGCCTCGACGGGTGCGGGAACCTGCTTCTTATTTAGGATCTCGGCCAGAATTGCCGCGTGTCGCGACTCGACCCCCGCGATGCTGGCGGCAGCCGCGAGCACCTTCTTGTCCTTGATCCGCGTGACCTGGCCGTGATAGGCCTTGACGCCGGTTTCCTCGAACGTCGAGGCGGTGGTCAGGAACTTCATCTTGTCGGTGAATGTGCCGTCCGGGTACTTGGTGGTCGGCTTGGTGGCCGGCTTACCGCCGGCTCCGGTGATGGTCTGCGTCAGCGCCTGGACGTGGGCCGCCTCGTGCATCGCAATGGGCTGAATCAAGGGCAGGGAGTCGCCGAGCAGCGAGCTGCCGGCGGCGACGCCTTTGGCGTAGAAATCCGCCTCTAGGTACTCGAGGGTCAGCGCGTAGTTGAGGATGCCAAGATCACCCTGACCGAACTGGCTGGTGTCGTCACCCGCCGCACTGGGAGAGCCGGCGCCCGAGGGCGACGACGAGCTGCCGGAAGAGGTGCCGCTGTTTCCGCAGGCCACCAGGGTGGCGCCCACCCCAACCAGGGCTGCGTATTTGAGGAAGCTGCGTCGGCCCGCATCTGAATCGAATTCCAGTACGGCTTCGCCGCCAAATGGCTCGTCTGTGTTCATGAATGCTCCTATGTGCCTGTCCTCAGCCGCCTTGAACGGCTATGGCTCACTCTGGCGAGGGCGACCTTTGGAAAACCTTTGATTGAATACGTCCGGCGCTTATGCGACAAGTCGTGTCCGCACACGTACCAGTGAGGTGATGGTGCGATTGTTCGGGCCACTGGAGCTGGAAACACCAACTGGCGGCCGACTCGGTCCCGGTGATCTGGGAGGCGCCAAGCCCCGGCGATTGCTGGAGGTATTGCTGTCTGAGCGAGGAAGGCGCGTATCGAAAGGCGCCCTCGCGTCATCCATATGGGACGACCAGCGGCCGCGGAGCATGGAGGCAACCATCGAGACCTACGTGTCCATCCTCCGCAAAGCGTGCGGGGACTCCAAGGTGATCACTACGGTTGAGCGGGGCTACCGCGTGGACAGCCAGCGCCTTTCCTCCGACCTCGATGAGTTCGACCGCCTGGCCCTCTCGGGAACCCTCGACAGCCTGCAAGCAGCGCTGGCGCTGGCTGACAGGGGGGAGATTTTGCAGCACGATCCATTTACCCCCTGGGCCCTGTCGCTACAGGAGGAGTACAGGTCCGGCATCGGCCGGATCGCAGGTTTGGCCGGAGAGCGCGCCTTGGAGGCAGGACTGTTCAGCAGCGCTGCCAGCCATCTGGAGCAGGCTATTCAGCGGGACCCCGAGGGGGAGCAGCATTACCGGCGGCTGATGCTCGCGAGCTACTTGATGGGTGATCGAAGCCGTGCTCTGCGTACCTACGAGCGCCTGCGCCGGATAGCCAGCGGTATTGGTCTCGACCCTCTGCCCCAAACCCGGAACCTCCATCGCAGGATGCTTCGGGGCGAGGTCATTCGCATCCCGGCGGCCAATTCCAAGAGGGTCCTCGTCGTGGAATCTGATAGCAGGTACCGATGGCCGCTGGTGCAATGTGTTGCCGCGGCCGGCTGCCTGGCCGAACTGGCCTCCGACTTCTCCCCCAGCACCGGGCCCGCGCCCCATCTCACGTATGACGCGATAGTGGCCGGGATACCCGCGCCACGTGAGCATAAACTCCAGCACCCGTTTCTGCTGGTCAGCAAGCCTTTTTCGCCGCCGGCCGTCACTGACTGGATCCTGGAGAGGCTGAGTAGCGCCACCGACGCGATCTGAACGTCACAACGGGCTGGATCCGGCAGCCGTCCCTACAGTAGCGCTTCCAGCTTCTGCCTCAAGTCGCGCTTCAGGTCGGGACGGTAGCCCACCGTGCGCTCGGCCGGACGACCGTCCTTGAACATGATCAACGTCGGGATCGACATGATGCTGAGTGAGCTCGGCGTCCGCCGATTCTCGTCGACGTCCATCTTGAGTACCTTCACCTTGCCGGCCAGCTCCCGGGACAGTTCTTCGACGATGGGCCCGATCGCCCGGCAGGGACCGCACCACTCCGCCCAGAAGTCGACCAGGACCGGCTCAGCCGCCTTCAGCACCTGAGCCTCGAAGTCGGCGTCGGTGACGGCTTTCACTGTCATCTCATCGCTCCTTCTTGGCAGCGCCTGAGTCTTTTGTCTCGGTCTTCGTTGAAGGACTGGCGGCTTTCGTCTCCCCCTTGTCGGTGCTCTTGTCCGGCTTGCCCTCGGTCTTGGCCTCCGTCTTTGACTCCGGCTTGGCCTCCGCTTTCTCGTTGGCCTTGGCATCCGGCTTGCCGTTGCCGCCATCTCTGTAGTCAGTGGTGTAAAAGCCGCTGCCCTTGAACTGCACGCCCACCGGGTAGAGCAGCTTGCGCAGCCGGCCGCCGCACTCCGGGCACTCCCGCAGAGGATCCGCCGACATTCTTTGCAGAATCTCGAACTCGTGGGCGCAGGAATCGCAGTGATAACCGTAAATGGGCATTGCTAACCGTTCTCCACTATAGATTTCGCTCGGGGCTCGACTTCATCAGCAGCATGCCTGAGGGCGGCTTGGGAAAGAAGTAGGTGGCTTTCTGCGGCATCATCTCCGCCCGCCGGGCGAGACGCAGGATTGCCTGCACATCCGGCGTGTCGAGGAAGAAGGCTGCGACGCCCTCGCCCCCATCCACCCAGCGGACCGCCTCCTCCGCATCCCTCGTGTAGGCGAGGAAGTCTTCCGGGTTGCGCTTGCCCAAGACGTTGTCGATGACCTGGCGGTGCAGCTCGACCACAGCCACCTCCCCTTCCAGGGGTAGCAGCTGGAACTGGCCACTCCTGTACGTGCCGGCGGCCACCCGTCCCCTCAGCAGTTCCAGTGTTTGTTCGAGGTCAGCGACCGGCTCCCCGCCTATCACTGCCACGCCCGCTTTGAGCAGCCTGTGCGTGGGCAGCACGACGAGGCCCGGATCTTCGAGATCGCTGAGCAGCGCCAGGGTGAACCGGCTGGAGGCGTCCGGGTCGTCGCCCAACTCGCGCGAACGGAGAAGGGCTGTCTCATAGCGGTGATGGCCGTCTGCGATCAGCAGCTGCCGGCCGGCCAGGTAGCAGCTCGCCTCGGCCAGCCAGCTGGCCTTAGCTATTCGGCGGAGGATGTGATGCTCATCGGCGTAGTCGAACTCGGTCACTGCGCCCTCCGGCGCCGCCGCCAGCAACCGCATCAGGCCTTCAGTCAGGAACCAGAGCGGTTCCAAGCTGATCTCGGTGGCCTCGAAGAGCCGGAGGCGGTCCTCCTTCGGCCCGGCGTGCGTCAGTTCGTGGGGAAGCACCACGCCCGATTCAAAGGCCTCCAGGCGCAGCGCGCCAATCAGGTCGGTGCGCCGGCAGTCTCCAAAGTGAGTCTCGTGGATGTAGAGCGCCGGCTCGGCCTCAGACTGCAGCACACCCTCGGCGAGCCACTGCCGCAGGCGCCGGCCGGCTGCTTCGTAGTCACTCCCCGGCCGAGTGAGATGAGTGACGTTATGGGGCGAGCGCGCCTGCCACAGCCGCACCTGCTCTTCGTTGAGCACGTCATAAGGCGGAGCCACCACGTCCCCCAGCGGCTCACTGAAGCGCAGCGCTCGGAAAGGCCTGACGTCAGCCATCCAGGCTGCCCAACTCCACATAGCGAAGGTCTTCGATGCCGGAGACGTGGCGCAGCTGCTCCAGCACCGGCTCGCCGACTGGCTCGTCCACCTGGAGCAGCATCATCGCCTGACCGCGGGGCGCGTCCCTGCCCAGTTGAAGCGAGGCGATATTGATGTCGCTCTGACCCAGGATGGTGCCGATCCGACCCACCACGCCTGGCTGATCCTCGTGCCGGGAGACTAGGAAGCGGCCCTCGGGGATGAGGTCAACCCGAAATGCGCCCACTGCCACCACGCGCGGCTCCCCCATCAGCACCGTGCCTCGCAGCTCGTGACCGTCGACCCTGAGGCTGACGGCGTTGGGATAGCCCTCCCCGGTTTTCGGCTTTCGACGCTCGCTCAGCTCGAGACCGCGGTTCGCCGCGACCAGCCGGGCGTTGACTGGATTGATGCGGCCCTCAGTGAATGGCTGCAGAAGCCCTTTGATGGCGGCGGCCGTGATGAGGCCTGTCTCGCGCTCGGCCAGCTCACCCTGGCACTCGACCTCGAGCCGGGCTGTGCGGCCTCCCTGAAGCTGCAGGTGAAGGGCGGCCAGCCGCTCAGCCAGCTGGACGAAGGGCCGTAGGTAGGCCAGCTCCTCAGGTGGCAGGGCGGGCGCGTTGACTGCGTAACGGGGCAGCTCCCCGCGCAATACGGCCAGGACCTCCTCGGCCACATCGAAGGCGACTGACGTCTGCGCTTCGGAGGTGGAGGCGGCTATATGCGGGGTGACCACAAAGTTGTCGAGCTCCAGCAGTGGACTGTCGCCCAGCGGCTCATTGAGAAAGACGTCAGCCGCGGCTCCTGCCAGACGGCCCTCCTTCAAGGCGGCGTGGAGAGCCGTTTCGTCGACTATGCCGCCGCGGGCGGCGTTCACCAAGCGAGCGGTCGGCTTGGCCAGGCCCAGTGCGCGCTCATTGATGAGGTTGCGCGTGCCCTCGACCAGCGGCGCGTGAACCGTGATGAAATCGGCTCGGCGGAAGAGGTCGTCGAGGCTGACCAGCTCCACGTTGAACTGCTCCGCTCGCTCTTTGGGGACCGCCGGATCAAAGGCGAGGACGTCCATCTCCAGGCCCTGCGCCCGCTTGGCGACCTCGGAGCCGATGTTGCCAAGGCCCACGATGCCGAGCACCTTGCCCCGAATCTCGGTGCCTGTGTAGCGGGAGCGCTCCCACTCGCCCCGCCGCACAGAGGCGTCGGCTTGGGGGATGTTGCGAGCTGTTGCGAAGAGCAGGCCGATTGTGTGCTCGGCTGCTGCGACTATGTTGCCCCGGGGCGCGTTGACCACCATGATGCCCTGTCGAGTGGCCGCCTCGACGTCTATGTTGTCGACGCCTACGCCCGCCCGCCCGACGACCTTGAGCCTGCTGCCGGCCTCCAGGACGGGGCCGGTCACCTTGGTCTCACTGCGCACCACGAGGGCATCGAAGTCGCCGATGGCAGCCACCAGTTCGGCTTCCTGCAGCTTGAGGCGGACCTCCACCTCGACTGCCTGGCGCAGGCGGGCGAGGCCGTCCTCTGCCAGCTTGTCGCCGACGAGGACCCGGAGGCGCTCCAACTAAGCGCCTGCTGTCTTCACAACCAGCGTTGACAGGCCCTGCGGGCGACCGTATTCTTCGGAACCTACAACCCCCTTGGGTGGGGGGTTTGGGTGGACGGGCGTTTTCGATTGAAACCTCTTCTGGGGGGAGGTGCTTTCTGAGCTGGTGGTCGGCCGCTGGCAGTTCAGCCGCACGCCGCGGCTGGTCGGTCTCCTCCGACGGCGCGCATCAGCCAACGCCAGACACCCGGTCACCAAGTCTGGGCCTAGACCGCCGCGCCCGCCGGCTCGCCGGCCAGGTGGCGGGCGGCCGCCGCCAGCGCCCGGCCGTCGGCCGGCGCTATGTCGAGCTCCTCCAGTGCGTTCTCCATCGCCCAGAGACCCTGAACCACGTCTCCGTCGTTCACGAACCCCAGGTGGCCGACGCGCACCATCTTGCCTGTCATCTTGCCCTGCCCGCCGGCGATGACAAGGCCATACCTCTCCCGCAGCAGGGTCCGGAAGGCCGCCACATCGAGGCCGGCCATGGCCACCGCGCCGGTCACCGTGGCGGAGCGATAGCCCTCCGCCGCAAAGAGGCCGAAGCCCAGCTCGGCCAGCCCCGCCGCCGTGGCGGTGGCGAGCCGGCGGTGCCGCGCATACACGTTCGCCAGCCCCTCCTCCTCCAGCATGAGGATTCCCTCCTGGAGGCCGTAGATGACTGAGATGGCAGGCGTGAAGGGCGTCGAGCCGGCCGCAAGCTGCTTTACCGCCTCCGCCCAATCGAAGTAGTAGCGGGGCGATCGGGCCCGGGCCTGGAACTCCCAGGCCCGCTGACTGATGCTCACGAAAGCGACTCCAGGGGGCGCCATCCAGCCCTTCTGGCTCGCGCTCACAGCCACGTCGAGCCCCAGCGCGTCCACCTCGATGGGCATCGAAGCGATGGAGGAAACGCCATCCACCACTGAGAGGCGCCCGTGCTCGCGCACCACCCTGCTCAGCGCTGGCAGGTTGTTAGTGAGGGCTGTCGAGGTCTCGTTGTGGGTGATGAAGACCACCGCCGCGTCCGGGTTGGCCGAGAGGACGTGGGAGAGGTCGTCCGGGTCGATCGGCTGGCCCCACTCGGCCTCCAATCGCACGACTTGGCAGCCAAAGGCGTCGGCCAGGGCGGCAAACCGCTCGCCAAAGTTGCCGCAGACGCAGCAAACCACCTTGTCCCCAGGCGAGACGAGGTTGGCGACCGCCGATTCCAGACCGCCTGAGCCCGACGAGGTGAGCAGAACGAGATCGTTCTCCGTCTCGAAGACGCGCTTCAGACCCGCCGTCACGTCGGCCAGGAGCTGTGCAAACTCCGGTCCCCGGTGGTCGATCATCGGCTTGGCCGCGGCGCGGATGACGCGCTCCGGCAAGGGGGAGGGGCCGGGGATTCGCAGCTGCTGCTGGAAGGTCATTCAGAGCTCCTGGTGGCCGGTGAAACCGCGTTCAGCGCCCGCCGTCGGTGGTGAAAGGCAGCAGGGCGATCATCCGCGCCCGCTCCAGCGCCACCGTCAGCGGTCGCTGATGCTTGGCACAGGTGCCTGTCACTCGCCGGGGTAGGATCTTGCCTCGCTCGGACAGGAAGCGGCGCAGACGGCTCACCTCCTTGTAGTCGATGTAATCGATCCGCTCGGCGCAGAAGGCACAGACCTTGCGATGCGGCCGGCGGTGTCGCGTCTCTCTTCTCTCAGACATCAGAAGGGGATCTCTTCGGGGTCGACGTCGCGCACCCCGGGCTCTTGGGGCTGCTGCCCGGCCGCCGCGACTCCGGCGTCCGTGCCACCAGGGCCTCCTGGGCCGCCCCGGGTGTCGAGGAACTCGAAGTCCGTCACAACCACCTCGGTCGCCTTCCGCTTCTCGCCGGTCTGACTCTCCCAGGAACGCGTCTGCAGCCGGCCCTCCAGATAGACCAGCGAGCCCTTGCGCAGACGGTCACCAATGATCTCCGCCAGCTTCCGGTTGCCCTGGTTCCAGGCGACGCAGTTGTGGTAGTCGGTGAACTCACGCCGCTCGCCTTCGGTGGTTGCGTACCGATTGGTGGCGATGCTGAAGTTGGTGGCCTGCTGGCCGCTGGGCAGGAAGCGCACCTCGGGATCACGAGTTAGGCGCCCGATCAGCATCACTTTGTTGAGGCTTGGCACTTCGCTATGCCTCCGACGTGGTGGCGGTCGCTGGTGACAGCTCGGACTCGCTGGCCGCTTCGTCAACGCCGCCCGCTTCAGACTCGCCGGCCGCTTGGGACTCGCCGGCCGGTTCGTCCGCGCTCGGAACCGATTCGGCGACTTCCGCCGGCTCGGGGATCTGCGTCCCAGGCCTGCCTCCTTTCGTCTTGACGGCGTCAGGCTTGCGGACTATGAGGTGCCGGAAGACAGTGTCCGAAATCTTCAGGGTTGCCTCCATCTCGGGCACCCGCTGCGGGTCGAGCTGGAAGTCGGTCAGCACGTAGTGGCCCTCGCGGAGCCGATCTACCTCGTAAGCCAGTCGCCGGCGGCCCCACACATCAGTCTTCTGGCCTTGGCCGCCTACGCTCTGGATCAGCCGGTCCACAGAGCCGATGGCTGACTGGAGCTGTTCCTCGTCCAGCTCGGGCCTGACGATATAGAGGATTTCGTAGTCTCTAAGCACTTAGGGCACACCTTCCTATGGGAATTTTGATCCCCTCTCAAGCACGCGGGAGCGGCGGCGGGGACCAGAAAGGACAAGCTGTATTGTAGGGAACCGTCCTCCAGGACGCCCGGAAAAGACCACCTTTGTCCAAGCGCCAACACCCCACCTCCAGCACTCGCGGTCGCACGCCAACCCGAGGTCGCCCCCAGCGATCGACCTGGGCCAGGCTGCGCTCGTTCATCGTCAGCCAGCCGCTGCCTATCGCAGTCGCGATCATCTTCCTGGCCGTCTTCGCGAGCCTGGTGCTGCTGCTCCAGCGCGAGCAGCGCAACGCCCAGCCCGTGCTGGGCCAGCCGGTCGCCAACATCAAGTGCGACCAGGGCGAGCAGACCGCCGTCCACTATCACGCCCATCTTGACATCCTCTATCACGGCACGCCAGTGCCCATCCCGGCCCTGGTGGGCATACCCAACCAGGGGCAGTGCCTGTACTGGCTTCACACCCACGACACGACGGGCGTCATCCACGTGGAGGCGCCTAGCTCGTCAGCCAAGCGCACTTTCACGCTGGGCGAGTTCTTCCAGATCTGGCGGCAGCCGCTCAACTCAAAGCGGGTCGCCAGCCTCGATGTCGGCAAGGGCGAGCAGCTGAAGATTTGGGTTGACGGAAAGCCCTATAAGGGCGATCCCAACCAGATCCCTCTCAGATCCCACTCGCAGATAGTTCTCCAGATCGGCCCTGACTTCCAGGATCCGCCGCCGACTTTCACCTGGGGTGCCGACCTACCCAGGTAGCGGCGTTTTGAACGTGGCGATCGGGCGGCTCCGTTGCCTGTCAGAGGTAGTCCTCGGGGCGGAGTGAGTAGGGCAGGCTTGTGAAGTTCTCGAAACCAGCTTCGGTGACCATGCCGGTGTCCTCGACGCGGACCCCGCCCAGACCGGGGCGGTAGAGACCGGGCTCCACAGTCACGACGTCACCGGCCGCGAGTTCGTAGTCGAGGTTGCGCAGCTGTGGCTCCTCGTGGACTTCCAGGCCGACGCCGTGGCCAAGCGAGTGCGTCAGAACCGGGCCCTCCTGCCTTCCCTCAAAGTCGGGTGTGGTGGTGCCGTAGCCCCTGTCCACCAGCAGTCGACAGGCTTCCCGATGCAGATCCCTGCCGTTGGCGCCCGCCCGCAGTCCGGCGCAGGCTGCCCGCAGCGCCTCGACGCATGCTTCGTGCATCCGCTGAACGGTGGGCGCGATCTCGCCCGGCACCACAGTCCTGGTGAGATCACCGTGATAGCCGCTGGCGAGGCCGCGCGGAAATATGTCGATGATCACCGGGCCGCCGCTTTGAATGGGTCCCGAGCCGCGATGGTGCGGCACCGCGCACCCCGGAGCTCCCGCGACTATCATCTCGGGCGTGGCGTGGCCGCGCTCGTTCAGGGCGGCCTGGGCGACAGCCATCAGCCGCTCCGAGGTGACGGGCCGGCCGCTCAGTTCGAGTACGCCGCCGGCACCGGTGCTCGCCCGACCCAGGTGCCTGATCACCTCGACGCAGGCAATCTCGGCCGCCTCCTGAGCCGACCTGATCGCTACCGCTTCAGCCGGAGACTTGCGCCGGCGCTCGCGTTGGAAGAGCTGGGCTTCGATGCTGAGCTCGATGCCGGCCGCGCGAAGGCCTTCGTAACACGCCGCGGCGAGCCGGGGTGACACTCGCACGCTCGTCACGCCCTCTCGGCGCAGGAGGCGCAGTGCGGTGTCGGTCCAGCTGGCAAAGGCGTCCCTCTGCTCCGTCCAGCCCAGCTCGCCGCGCTCCAGGATGGCGGCGGCGCTCGCCTCCTGCCGCGCGCGCTCGAGTTCCAGCCGGGGAACCACGAGAAGATCGCCGCCGTTCTGGGGCCGGAGATAGACGGCCGTCTCGATAGCCATCCCGGTGGCGTAGCGGAAGTCGGGATCGTCGGGTTGGGCGGGGCCGAGGAGCAGCGCGGGTCGGACCGTGGTCATGGTCTTCATCTTGGCGGGTGTTGCAGCCACCCTGTCAGCGATGTCGCTCCAGCAGATGCGCGACCAGACTGGCCAGCGCGGCGGGCGCTTCCGCCTCCAGCTCTCGCTCGATCTGCTCCGCGAGACGTTCTGGGAGACGGCTGCGCACCAGCCGCAGCTGGCGGTCGTAAGCGCTGCCGAGACCGTTCGCGGCCTGCGCAGCACCGAGCGGTAGCAGCTCCTGGATCTGGTAACCATCGCTGAACCGGATAGGGTAGCCGTCCCGCCGCAGGCTGCTCAGATCGCGCCGCAGAGTACGTTCGGAGATCGACGCGATCTGAGCGAGCTCGGCTGGGTGAACCCCCGGCTGGCGGGTGACAGCCGCCACTATGCGCATCTGCCGCGCGAGCCTGGCCGCCCGGGTCATGGCTGAAGGCGGCTGCGGTTCCTGGTCTCTGGGACTGCTAGTCGTCCCAGCCGGGGCCGGTGCTCTCGAAGGGGTCCACCTCGACCTCTTCGGGAACTGCTCCCTTCTGCCGGAAGCGACTGGCGACTATCTGCACTGCCATTGACTTGGGGATGCCCAGCTTGCTAAGCGACCTGATGTCGTCAGCCATCACCTTCTCCCGGCCGGCTTCGATGGCGGCCAGCACCTCTTCCATGGTGGCCGTCCGCTTCGCCGTCGCCATTGGCGCGCAATGATACATCCGGCCCCGGCCGCGTCCCGCACCAGGCGGAGACGAGTTCAGAGAGCGCCGAACAGCGCCCCGTCATGCGCCGGCGAGCCGCTCGCTTCCAGCCCGGACATCTGACCGACAAACACCCAGTCGGGCTCAGCGGTTGCCACGCGTGCCGCGGGCAGCGCCGGCGGCCAGGCACAGACCAACGGGACGGCCGGAAGCGCTGCGGACAGCGTACGTGGAGGCTGCGGACGCCGACTGAATGAGAGCCGGGTCAGGAGAAGGCGCACAGCCGATCCTCCGTCCCAGTGAGCGGCGTTCGGAAGCGGGGGGCAGGGCCGCTGAATTTGCTGGCTGCCTTCACGTGAAGCCCAGTATATATCCACATGCTGTGCAATCGTTGTGGATAAGCCCCACATGTTGCGTCCCCCAGTTCTCTGAAAGATTTGAAGGACTATCTGCTGATCGGGCCGACCTGGGTCCAAGATCCATTCGTTACCAGCCGCTGGCTGAGTTGGAAGAGCCGTCAGGAATGATCCTAGAAACGCCGTGTGGGGCGGCCGGCGCCTGACCGCGCTGCCCGAGGCGTCTGGCCCGCAAGCCCGCTTGTATAGTGGCGGGCAGGTTTTGAGGATTTGATCGAGCAGACAGTTCTCGAGCAGCAACGTGCGCTTCTCTGGCACCGGCGGAGTCAGGAGCGCCAGAATCTCCGTCACCTGCTGCATGAGTCCGACGAGATACTTGCCTGGCTGGAGGAGTGTCTGCTCCATGACCTGCGTTTTGCGCCCGGCTGGGTGATGCCGCGGCTGGTGGCGATATTGAGCCACGCCGACTCCACGTTGCCGCGGCAGCTCGGCGGCGAGCGACGGCCTGACCGGTTGATGCAGTTCGTATACACAGCTCAGGAGCGACTCATGAACGAGTCGCTGCGCGCGCGAGAACCTGCGCGGATCATTCCCCTGTTCCGCTAATAGCAGCCTCCAGCCCCGGTCATCGCCTGCGGGTGGACCTGCACATGCACTCGTGCTGGTCGCCCGACAGCTCGACCACGTTGACACAACTCGCGACGACTGCTCGCCAGGTCGGCCTCCACCGAATCGCCCTGACCGACCACAACACCGCCGAGGGCGCTCTGGAACTGAAGGCTCTGGAACCGGAGCTGGCGATCGTCGGAGAGGAGGTGAAGACCAGCGAAGGCGAGATCATCGGTCTCTTCCTGACGCGCAGCTTGGCCAGAGGTGGAACCCCCGAGGAAGTCTGCGATGAGATCCGCTCGATGGGTGGCCTCACCTACGCCTGCCATCCCCTTGATCGCCGGCGAGCCAGCTTCTCATCAGAGCGGCTGCTCCAGCTGAGAGATCGGCTCGACATCATCGAGACCTACAACCCTTGGGCGGATCCGGCCGCCAACCGGGCCGCGGCCGAGCTCTGCCGGGAGCTGGGGCTGGTCGCCGCCTCTGGCAGCGACAGCCACGGTCTGCGGGAACTGGGAAAGAGTTGGATGGAGATCGAGCCCTACGCCGATCCGGCAAGCTTCCTGGCCAGCCTGCGACATGCGGGCCATGTGGTGTCGCCCGGCAGCGGCAGGGGAGGCCGCTACTGACGCTCCTGGTCACCGGCTCGATAGCGCTCGATTCCCTGCAGGGGGGTCTGGTGCGAGACGAGCTGGGCGGCTCGGCACTCTACTTCGCGCTGGCGGCTTCTCTTCTCCAGCCGGTCAGACTCGTGGCGCCGGTGGGGCGTGACGCCGAGGAGAGGGTCCTCCAGCGCCTTCGGCTTCGGCCGGGCATCGACGCCAGCGGCCTTGACGTGCTGGACGCGCCGACTTACCGCTGGTCAGCCCGAGAGGAGGGCGGGCGGAACATCGACCTGGGCAGCGCGGATGCCATCTACGACAGCTGGTCGCCTCGTCTGCCCAGGCGGTATCGGGGCTGGGCGTTCATCGGCTCGATGCGACCCGATCGTCAGAACCAGGCTGCCCGCGCTCTCAGCGGCGCGGCACTTCTCGCCGCAGACGCCATGCGCTCATACGTGGCATCGGATCCCTCCTCTGTCCGAGCCCTGCTCAGCCACTGCCACTGGTACTTCGCCAACGAGGAGGAGCTGGCCGCGTTGGGTGGCCGCGGACCCGAGCAGTTCCGCCGGGCGCATGAGTTGGGAGGACTCGTCGTCAAGCGGGGAGCCCTGGGAGCGACCGTCTACACCGAGCTGGGCCAGCACCATGAACCCGCTCGGTTCCAAACCCCCGTCGCGGATACGACAGGAGCCGGTGACGCCCTGGCCGGCGGGCTGCTGGCGCGCTGGCTGCAGTTGAGGGGCGATCCGCAGGGCCTGCCTGAGGCACTGCGTTACGGCGTGGCCGCGGCTACGCTCGCCAGCTCCGGTCTCGGTCAGCGCGGTCTGCTCAGCGCCCGCCGCTCTGACCTGGAGACGCTCGCAGCCGCTTGAGGTTGGGCAGGATGATCCGCGTCCGGACAGCTCCAGGACGTCCAGGATGGGCAGACCTGGGGCATGCCTTGACGGGCGCCAGCCCACCCTGCGCGCCAAGATGGGGTTGAATTGAGCCGGACGCCTGCATAGAATGGGGCGCGTTCATCCGGCCAGCTTGGCCGGCACGCAAACAATCAAGTCAAGAGAGGTACGCGCGAGTGGAAGGTTATTGCCTGAAGGACAAGAAGAAGGTCGAGATGAAGAACCCCGAGCCGATCACCATGAAGAACGGCAAGCCTGCCACGGTGGGCGTCTGCCCCGAGTGTGGCACCAAGATCTACAAGATCGGCAAGGCCAAGTAGAGCTCGGCCGAGACAGTCCCCACCGATCGGCCCGACGAAGGCGGTGTGGCCGCGCCCACGGGCGCGGCCTCCCTCTACTGGGAAGCTTTCGCAGTCGGGGGGCTCTCGGCGACAGGAGCCGGTTCCTGGGGCTCCAGCGCGTTGAGCAGGATCTCGGTCGCCGAGATCGCCATGTCAACGCCTAGCTTCTTGAAGATCTCGACGTTGGCTGGGTTGTTCACCCGAGCGATCGTCAGCGGGACGTTGAAGCGCTGCTTGGCAAGTTGCAGCGCCACCAGGTTGTCCTCGTCATCACCTGTGGCGGCCACCACTGCGTCAGCGCGCTCGACGCCCGTCTCGCTGAGAAACGCCATCTCGTCGCCGTCGCCGCGCATCACTATGCTGCCCAGCTGACTCTCCAGCCATTCGGCCCGAGCCGAGTCCTTCTCCACCAGGGTGACCTCGTCCCCCCTTTCCAGCAGGTCGCGGGAGAGGTAGTAGCCGACCCGGCCGCCCCCGATCACTATTGCATACATCAGCGGACCAGCGAACGAAGTGCGCTGTGCCGTCTGGTGGGCCCGCCGCTAGCGGTCGCGGTGATACTCCCCACTACCTGGAGTCCTCCGAGATCATCTGGCGCACGAGGTTGGCGCCTTCGATGGTGGGGCAGAAGGAGTCCAGGCCCATCTCGCGATAGGTTTCCTCGCGGATCGGATCGTAGATCCGGGCCACCACGCGCTTCACGCCGAAGACGTGCTTGGCGATCTGAGCTGCCATGATGTTCCGGTTGTCGCCTTCGGTGACTGCGATCAGGCAATCGGCCTCCTCGATCCCGGCTCGGCGCAGGAGCTCGGCGTCGGTGCCGTCACCCACCACGAAGCGAACCCCGGAATTCTCGCCGAACAACCCACGCTCCGCGAACTTGTTGAAGGAACTGGGCTCGCGGTCGACTATGGTCACCTCATTACTGACGCCGTCCAGCTCGCTGGCCAACCGTGAGCCGACCCGGCCGCAGCCCACTATCAGCACTCGCACGCTTCGATTCTAGGTGTCTCAGATGGTCGGATGCTCGGCGGGTCGGTGGCTCCGTGCTAGCGCGCTCCGGGGATCGGAGGTCGTTGAGATTACCGCTACGAACGCTGCGGGGTTCTCATGTCCTCCATGTGCAGCATGAGCTGCAGGGTGGTGTCTCCTGCCTAATCTCAGCTGCCCCGGCTGTTGTGGCCCTAGACGATAGGATCAGTTGCGGTGCGATTTCCTTTCTTCGCCATCGGCCTGATGTGTCTGGCGCTCGGCGTCTTCACCTTCCTGTTCTTCATCCTCCGCGGACCTGACGGGCCGGTCAGCGGCGGTATCGAGCTACCAATGGCCTTCGTGATGGTGGCCTTTGGCTCCTACGTCGTCTGGCAGCGATTCATGGCGCGGCGCAGCGGCGGCGGTCCAGATGGCGGCTAATCAGCCGCGTGGCATCCGGATCCTGGTCGCGGTGGCTGGGCACCGGGTGGATGAGGAAACTGTTAGGCTCGCCTGCCGCTTCGGCACTCGCAGTCGAAGCGAGGGTAGGGAGTCAGCCCTCCTCTACGCAGTCCATGTCATCGAGGTGAACCGCTCCCTGCCGCTCTCGGCCCCCGTCCACAACGCGGTTCAGCGAGGTGAGGAGGTGCTGGAGCAGGTCGAGCGCCTGGCGGCTGAGTGGCAGGTGGAGATCGAGACGGAGATGGTCCAGGCTCGGGAAACCGGGCCCGCAATCGTCGGTGAGGCGACCGAGTGGAACGCCGACCTTATAGTCTTGGGCCTGCCCTATAAGCGCCGGTTCGGGGAGTTCAATCTCGGGAAGACGGCACCCTACGTGCTGAAGAACGCTCGCTGCCGAGTCATCCTGTATCGGGAGAGGCTCGACGACGGCTAGGCCCAGGGGTGTCGCTCAAGGCTTGAGTTAGAGCCTTACTGTCGAGGCCCTGCGCGTGTCTCACGCCGGCGCCCGTAGAGGTAAAAGCCGACGAGCAGGGCTAATGCCAAGATCGCTAGCGGGACGACGAACGGGCGCAGATACTGCTCGACCAACTGATAGTGCTGGCCCAGCTTGAGACCGGCATAGGCTAGCGCAAGGTTCCAGGGCAGGGCACCCAGCACCGTCATCAGCGAGAAGGGACCCACGCCCATGCGGGAAAGGCCAGCCGGAAACGAGATGTAGGTTCGGACCACAGGCAGCAGCCGGCCCAGGAAGACGGCTGCCAGGCCGAAGCGGGCAAAGAACCGCTCGGCCACCTCGAGGTGGCCTTGGTGCAGACCCAGGCGGCGACCATAGCGCAGCACGGCGATCGTGCCATAGCGCCGGGTCAGCCCGAAAGCGACCAGCGAGCCGATGAGATTGCCCAAGGTGGCGGCGACCACCACCCCGGCGAACGAGAGCACGCCCTTGCCGGCCAGATAGCCGCCAAGCGGCACCACTATCTCGCTGGAAAGTGGAATGCCGCCGCTCTCAGCCGACATGGTGATGAGGATGGCCAGGAGGCCACCCTTGGAGATCAGCTGAGTTAGAAAGTCGGTCATGCGTCGGCTCCGGCGTGAAGCGAAGGACTGGGCGAACAGGTGCTGCTCATGGTTCGGTTCGCCCAGCGCAGCCGAGCCTGGCGCGCGGTGGCATGGGCAGACGAAAGGCGAGGGCGGAAGCCACTGACCGGCCTCACCTGGCCGAGGAGCAGTGTACCAATCGCGTCAGCCCTCGCCTTATCCGTCTCCTGTCCGTCCCCGAGGGGCAGACTGACAACATGCAAACCAAGGTCACTTCCCAGGCGTCGCCGGGCTCGGGAACCGACCTCGTGAGTCTGCTCAGCTGGGCACTTCGTCCGATCCGGCACGACCGCTGGCTGGTGGCCGCGCTACGTGACCGGAGGCTGCGGACGGTGGCCCAGTCGCAGCCCGACCCAGACAATCCTTACCGGCAGCTGCGAGAGCTGCAGCCGCCGGCCTGGCGCTGCCTGCTCTCGGCCCAGGCGACTTGCGTCACGAGGTGCGGTGTGTCAGCTGGGGCTTCGGCCGGTCCCCGGGAGTGGGAGCTCGACTCGCCGGCGATTCTCTACGCGCCGGTGGGGCTTCCCGGACAACGAGCCGAGGGTTTGCTGATCCTCGCCAATCTGCGGCCGCACACGTACGGCACCTGCGACGTCCGCTACGTGTCGTTGTTGGCGCATGGATTGCTCCGCTGGGTAGCCTCCGCCGCCGGCTCTCAATCGGCCTTGCACGAACTGCTCGCGGGGCGGGCGCCAAGTCGAGCAGCCACCCTCCTCGCCGACTGGCTTGAGGAGCCTCCCAGCCCTGACCTGCCAGATCGGCTCCGCCGCGTGGAGCTTTCCCACCGCGCACTTAGTCTGCGCCGACCTGTCGGCGGCGGGCGGATCGGCGCCGATACGACTGCCAGAGCGCTACAACCAGGGGGCGGCGGGCAAAACGGAGCCATGCTCGTAAGGGTGCCAGCTGCCGCTGATTGTCCAAGTTCAACCGGCTCTGCAATCCCCTGAGCCGCTCCAGATCTTGGGCCGCCGCCCGGCCGTGGGCCGCCAGAAGCTGCCAGCGGCGGCGCACTCGCAGGAGCCGCCGCAAGGTCAGCAGCCCGACCAGCAGCACAAGCCCGGCGGAGAGCAGGACCAGCGCCAGGCCAGCCTGTTCGAGCAATTGCAAATACCGATTCGCTAGTCGACCAGGTCCACACCGACTGGGGCCACCGCCGCTATCTGGTCGTCGGCTGCCATCCGCATGACTATCACGCCCTGCGTCTGCCGACCGATGAGCGAGATGCTGCCTGTTTTGGTTCGCAGCGCCATGCCCTGACTGGAGATGAGCAGTATCTCCTCCTCTGGATCGGCGGTGACGCGCAAGGTGGCCAGCCTGCCAACTCGCTCGGTCACCTTCAGCGTGAACACACCCTGACCGCCCCGGTGATGCACGGGATAGTCGGACACCGGCGTGCGCTTGCCGAAACCGCGCTCGGTCAGGACGAGCAAATCAGCTCCGGGACGCGCCACCGCCATGCCGGCGATGTTGTCGCCTTTGCCCAGCCGCATCCCTCTCACGCCCTGCGTGTCCCTGCCCATGCTGCGCACCTCGCTCTCCGGGAAACGGATCGCCTTGCCCAGCTGAGAGGCGAGGATGATGTCGTCCTCACCGCTGGTCGGAGCCACCCAGAGAAGCTCGTCGCCCGCCTGCAGATTCATGGCGATCAGGCCGTTGCGCCGCACGCTCGCATACTCCTGGGTCCTCGTCTTCTTGATCGCGCCTTTGCGTGTCACCATCAGCATGTAGCGAGCGGTCCCGTCGACGCTCTCCGGCCGCACGAAGACAGCAGTGATGCGCTCATCCTTGCTGATCTCGATCAGGTTGTTTATAGGGATCCCCCGGGCTGTGCGATCTCGCTCGGGCAGCTCGTGGACACGAAGCTGGAAAACCCGACCCCACTGGGTGAAGAAGAGCAGCGACGCATGGGTGTGCGTGCTGACCAGATGTTCGGCGTAGTCATCCTCCCGCACGCCACTCGGGGCGTCCTGGCCGGAGGTGGGCTTGGCTCCGCGCAGACCGACGCCGCCGCGCTGCTGAGCGCGAAAGGTGCGGGAGACCTGCCGCTTGGCATAGCCGCGGTGGGTCAGCGTCACCACCACCTCCTCCTTGGGGATCAGGTCCTCGGCGGAGAGCTCGGTGAACTCGTCAGGCGAGATTTCCGTGCGGCGCTCGTCGCCGTACTTCTTGCTCAGCTCGGCCATGTCCTGGGCGATGAGGCTGCGCACCTTCTGGTCGGAGGCGAGGATTGACTCCAGGTAGGCGATCGCCTTGATGGTCGCCTCGTACTCGTCGTCGATCCTCTGCCGCTCCAGCGCCGTGAGCCGGCGCAGCGTGAGCTCCAGGATTGCCTGCGCCTGCCGCTCGCTGAGGCCGAATCTCTCCTGCAGGCTGCTCCTGGCGCTGTCGGTGTCGGCCGCCGCGCGGATCGTCTGAATCACATCATCCAGTTGGTCCAGGCAGATCTTGAGCCCTTCCAGGATGTGGGCGCGATCCTGGGCTCTGGCCAGCTCAAAGCGGGTTCGGCGAAGGATGACCTCCCGCCGGTGCTCGATGAACACCTCCAGCGCCTGCTTCAGGCTCAGGACCACAGGCCGCTGGTCGACGATCGCCAGCATGATGGCGCCGAACGTCTGACGCAGCGCTGTGCGCTTGTAAAGATTGTTCAACACCGTATAGGGCCGCGCGTCGCGCTTCAGCTCGATCACTATCCGCATGCCCGAGCGGTCGGATTCATCGCGCAGGTCGGCGATGCCCTCCAGCTCCCGATCGCCCACCAGCTCGGCGATCTTGGCCACCAGGTTGGCCTTGTTCACGCCGTAGGGAAGCTCGTCGATGATGATGCGTTCGCGCCCGTTGGGCGCTTCTTCGAAGGTGTGCCGAGCCAGCACCACCAGCCGCCCCCTGCCCTTGCCGTAGGCCTCCTTGATGCCCGCGGTGCCCATGATCTTGCCGCCCGTCGGGAAGTCAGGGCCCTTGACGAACTGGAGCAGATCCTCGGTCGTCGCCTCCGGCTGCTCGAGCAGGTGCGAGACTGCAGCCGCCAGCTCGCGGAGGTTGTGCGGCGGGATGTTGGTGGTCATCCCGACAGCTATGCCGGAGGCGCCGTTCAGAAGCAGGTTGGGAATCCGCGAGGGCATGACGACAGGCTCCCGGCCCTCGTTGTTGTAGTTGGGGACGAAGTCGACTGTGTCCTTCTCGATGTCCGCCAGGAGCTCGGCGGCAATCGGGGCCAGCCGCGCCTCTGTGTAACGCATGGCGGCCGGTCGATCGCCGTCGATGGAGCCGAAGTTGCCCTGACCGTCAACCAGCGGATAGCGCAGCGAGAAGGGCTGGGCCATCCTGACCAAGGCGTCGTAGACCGCGACGTCCGAGTGCGGGTGATACTCCTTCAGCACCTCGCCGACGAAGGCGGCGCACTTCTTGTAGCGCGAGCCGGGCACGGCGCCCACGTCGTTCATGGCGTAGAGCGTCCGGCGATGCACTGGCTTCAGGCCGTCGCGGGCATCCGGCAGGGCGCGGCTGATGATGACCGACATGGCGTATTCCATGTAGGAGGTCTGCATCTCGTCGAGCAGCTGCTTGCCGACGATGGTTCCCGCCCCGTCACCACCACCACCGTCGCCGCCCCCAGCCGGCGTAACGCCGCCGCTGGTGCCAGTCGTGTCGTCAGTCATGCAGTCACTCCTCGTACCGCTTCAGCACCAGAGTGCAGTTCTGGCCGCCGAAACCGAAGCTGTTGGAAATAGCGATCCGGACGTCTGCGGACCGGGCCTGGTTGGGCACGTAGTCGAGATCACACTCAGGGTCGGGCTGGTGCAGGTTGATGGTGGGGTGGATGACCCCTTCGTTGATCGTCTTCAGGACGGCGATCGCCTCTACTGCGCCGGCGGCTCCCAGGAGGTGGCCGATCATGGACTTGGTGCTGGAGATGGGGACCTGCCGCGCATGGTCGCCCAGAGCCATCTTCAGAGCCCGCGTTTCGGCAGCGTCGTTGAGGGAAGTCGAGGTGCCATGTGCGTTCACATAGTCCACGTCTTCCAGCGCGATATCGGCGTCCGCCAAGGCGTTCTTGATGCAGTGGGCGGGGGCAGCTCCGCTTTCGTCAGGCGCCACCTGGTGAAAGGCGTCGTTGGTGACCCCGAAGCCGGCGACCTCGCCGTAAATCCGGGCGTCCCGGGCGCGAGCGTGCTCCCAGTCTTCGAGCACCAGTGCGCCTGCACCTTCGGCGGGCACGAAGCCGTCGCGATCGCGGTCGAACGGACGGCTCGCCCGCTCCGGATCGTCGTTGCGGGTGGAGAGCGCCCTGATCGCATTGAACGAGGCGATGCCCACCTCGCAGAGCGACGCTTCAGTGCCGCCCGCCACCATCACATCGGCGTCACCGCGCTGGATGATCCGGTAGGCATTGCCTAGCGCGTGGGTGGCGGCCGCGCACGCTGTCACGACTGTCGCATTGGGCCCGCGCAGCTTGAAGTGCATGGCCACCTGGGCGGCGGCGATGTTAGGGATCACCATCGTCGCGTAGAGCGGGTTCATGCGGCCTGTGCCGAGAAAGCGATGAGCGTCGGCAGTCATGACCTCGAAGCCGCCAATCCCGGTGCCCAACTCGACGCCTGTGCGGAAGGACTTCTCCTCCTCGGGCACCTGAAGCGCCGCATCTTCTAGGGCCTGGCCGGCGGCCACCAGAGCGAACTGCGTAAAGCGGGCGGTGCGCTGCGCGACTTTGCGGTCGAGCGCAGTTACAGGATCGAAGTCCTTGACTTGAGCCGCGAACTTGGTTGCCAGACGCGTGGTGTCGATGCCCTGCATGGGTGCCACGCCACTGCGGCCGGCGATCAATCCCGACCAGTACTCGGCGACGTTGTGACCCAGCGGGTTGATGGTGCCCAGACCCGTCACCACGACGCGTCTTTCGCCGTTCTTACTCACTTGCCCGCCTCCCCTTTTCAGGCGCGCCGACCGCGCTCTGAATCTGGCCTGTGAGATCCGTTTCGGCCGCCTGCTTGGCGACTCTTATCGCATTCTTGATGGCCAGCGCGTCAGATCGGCCATGGGCGACGACTGCTACGCCATTGATGCCGAGCAGCGGCGCCCCGCCGTATTCCCGCCAATCCAGGTCCCTACGGAGGCGCCGAACGCCGCCCCGGATCAGCAGGCCGCCCGCCTTGCCGGCGACACTGCGGGGAATCTCCTCGCGAAGGCTGCGGAAGATCAGCTCAGCTGTGGCCTCGGCGGTCTTGATGACCAGGCTGCCCGCAAAGCCGTCGGCGACAACCACGTCGACCCGACCCGCCAGCACTTCCTTGGGCTCAACGTTGCCGCAGAAGTTGAGCCCCGAGGCGGCCAGACGTGGCTGCGTTTCGCGCACCAGCTGATCGCCTTTGCCCGCCTCCTCACCATTGCTCAGGAGGCCGACGCGCGGCTCCGGCCGGCCGAGGATCTGCTTGACGTAGGCACAGCCCATGCGGGCGAACTGCACCAGGTACTCAGGCCGAGAATCCACATTCGCCCCCACATCGAGCAGAAACGCCGGCTGGCCGGCGGTCGGCAGGACTGTGCCCAGAGCCGGCCGCTCCACGCCTCGGATACGGCCCTGGCCGAAGAGCGCGGCGGCCATGATGCCGCCCGAGTTGCCCGCCGAGACCCAGCCGTCGACCTTGCCCTGCTTGGCCAGCCGGGCGCAGACGCTCATTGAGGAGTCGGGCTTGCGTCGGACGGCCTGGGCCGGATGCTCGTCCATCTCGATCACCTGGCTCGCCGGCACGAAGTGCAGCTCGGGATGGGTTTCCAACAGCGGCTGC
Organism: Candidatus Dormiibacter sp.; assembly: GCF_050999135.1. NCBI lineage: Bacteria > Bacillati > Candidatus Dormiibacterota > Candidatus Dormibacteria > Candidatus Dormibacterales > Candidatus Dormibacteraceae > Candidatus Dormiibacter > Candidatus Dormiibacter sp. The sequence continues at coordinate 47,102 of NZ_JBPCPN010000005.1, forward strand.
ACGCGCTCGGGCAGACCGACCAGGACTACCTCGACACCCAGATCCCGAGCGGCGTTCGCACCTCCCAGCACCGCCTCCTGCGGGGCCAGGTCGCCGCCCATGCCATCCAGCGCTATGCGCACTCCCGCTCCCGGCCTAGTTGGTGCAGCGCCGGACCGGCGAGCTGTGTGAGGGTCTGAGGGCCGTCGGGAGTGAGGGCAGCCGGCAGTTTCTACTGTCCACTAGATGTCCAGGTTGCGGACGCTGGCGGCGTGGGCCTGGATGAACTTCTTACGCGGTTCCACGTCGGAGCCCATCAACCGTTCGAAGATGTCGTTGACGGCGGCCGCATCCTCCACCTCGACCTTGAGCAGAGTCCGACTTTCAGGATTCATCGTCGTATCCCAGAGCTGATCGGCGTTCATCTCGCCCAACCCCTTGAAGCGGCTGACCTCGGGCTTCCCGCCCATCTTCTTCACAGTCTGATCGCGCTCCACATCGCTGTAGACCCAGACCGTCTGCTTACCCTTCGTGACCTTGTAAAGCGGCGGCTGGGCCATGTAGACGTGGCCGTTGGTGATCAGCTCGGGAAAGTAGCGGTAGAAGAAGGTGAGCAGCAGCGTGCGGATGTGGCTGCCGTCGACGTCGGCGTCGGTCATGGTGATGATGCGGTGGTAGCGCAGCTTGCCGTATTCGAACCGCTCACCGATTCCGGTGCCCAGCGCGGTGATCAGGTTCCGGATCTCCTCGCTGGTCAGCACCTTGTCCAAGCGTGCCTTCTCGACGTTGAGGATCTTGCCTCGCAGCGGCAGGATCGCCTGAGTGCGGCGGTCGCGGCCGGACTTGGCGGTGCCTCCGGCGCTGTCTCCCTCAACGATGTACAGCTCACACTTGGCGGGATCCCGTTCGGAGCAGTCCGCCAGCTTGCCCGGCAGGGTGGAGCTCTCCAGCAGCGATTTGCGCTGAACCAGGTCTCGCGCCTTCCGCGCGGCTTCTCGAGCGCGGGCAGCGGTCAGCGATTTCTCGATGATGCGGCGCCCCTCGGCCGGATTCTCATCGAGATACTGGCCCAGGCCGTCCATAAGCACCGTGGAGACCTGTCCCTGCACTTCGGCATTGCCGAGCTTGGTCTTGGTCTGACCCTCGAACTGCGGCTCCAGCAGCTTCACGCTGATGACTGCCGCCAGCCCCTCCCGCACGTCCTCGCCGCTCAGGTTCGGATCCGCGTCCTTCAGCCAGCCCGCCTTGCGAGCGTAGCGGTTGAGCACGTTGGTGAGCGCCGCCCTGAATCCCGTCACGTGGCTGCCACCCTCAGCCGTGTGGATGTTGTTGGCAAAGGGCAGCACTGTCTCCACGTAGGTCTGGTTGTACTGGAGGGCTATCTCGATCTGCGTCGAGTCCACCTCCCGGTCGACGTAGAAGGGAACCTGGTTGGCCAGCGCCTTGCCATGGTTCAGATGCCTGACGAAGGAGAGAATGCCGCCCTCGAAATAGAAGGTGTAGGGACTGCCAACCTTTTCGTCATCCAGGATCAGCATCAGCCGCTTGTTGAGGAACGCCATCTCACGTATGCGGTGCAGGATCGCCTCACGCTCGAAGCCGGTGTCGGGAAACACCTGCGGATCGGGCCAGAAGCGGATGGTCGTACCGCGGTTGGCGCTCTTACCGAGCTCCCTGACTGGCGCCAACGGCACACCGCGCTCGTACTCCTGGAAGTGCTCCCTGCCGTCGCGGCAGACCCAGACTTGGAGCTTGCTGGACAGCGCGTTCACCACCGACAGGCCCACCCCGTGCAGACCTCCCGAGACCTTGTAGCCGCCACCGCCAAACTTCCCGCCGGCGTGGAGCACTGTCAGGACGACTTCCAGCGTGGAGCGGCCCTGCTTGGGATGGAGGGCTGTGGGGATGCCGCGGCCGTTGTCGGTCACCGAACAGCTGCCGTCCTCGTGGAGAGTGACCAGCACCCTGTCGCAGTGCCCGGCCAGGGCCTCGTCGACCGAGTTGTCAATGATCTCCCAGACGAGGTGGTGAAGGCCCCTGACATCGGTTGATCCGATGTACATGCCCGGCCGTCGGCGGACGGGGTCCAACCCCTCCAGGACCTGAATCTGATCGGCGCCATAGGCGACGTCTGCGCCCAGCGGCTTGGCCGCTACTCTGCGTCCGGGGGCCGCTTCCGGGACCCCATTGTGTCCGTTGGCCTCGGTGGCGGGCGCGTTCGGCTCGACGCCCTGGGTCGCCGGCCGCGGCAAGCCGGAAGCGTCGAATACGGAGAGTTGTTCGCTCTCTTCGGGGGAGGGCGCTGAGCTGTTCTTTGACGGCTCGTCGGCGGCGCCCGAGGAACGGGTTTGGTTCATGCTTCGGCCTCCCAGCGCGATGCGACTAGTGCGAGACTACTGGGGCAGGTGATCAGCCAATTGTACCGGAGAGAGCAATCGGAAATTAGATCGCGCGCACGCGCGAGGAACCTTCGTTGAAGGCTCTTGACAGCGGACGCTTGGTTTGGATAACGCCTGGATAAGGCGTCAGCACCGAATTGGTCCCTGCCCTCGGGCGGCCGCAGCAGAGGTGGCCCAAACCCGGCCGACCGAGACTCATCGCTCACCCGCCGGCTCAGTTGGCTTGAGTCAGGCCGTCGGCACCGGCACCGCCGCGGGTTGGCGCGGGTCTCCCTGAGGCGACGAGCCGTCGGCGGGCGCCTTCTCGCCGCTGTCCAACGTCCGCGACCAGCGGAGGACTGGCTGCCGGGCGGCGGCAACTTCATCCAGGCGGCCGATCGGTAGAGATCTGGGCTCAGCCCTGAGCGCCGCCGGATCGCTGTTGGCCAGCTCCACGATCTCAACCAGCGCCTCGACGAAGGCGTCGAGGGTGGCCTTGCTCTCGGTCTCGGTGGGCTCGATCATCAGCGCTTCGGGCACGATGAGCGGGAAATAGACAGTCGGCGCGTGGATGCCTCGCTCGAGCAACCCCTTGGCAATGTCGAGAGCCCGGACGCGCCCGTCCGCCACCCGTCCAGCCGAGGCCACGAACTCGTGCATGCAGAAGCCCGCATAGGGCAGATGCAGAAGGTGCTCCACCCGCTTGCGGACGTAGTTCGCAGCCAGCACGGCGTCCTCGGAGGCCTGCGCCAGTCCGTCTGAGCCCATGGCGAGGATGTAGGCGTAGGCGCGGACCAGCATGCCGAAGTTGCCATAGAAGCTCCGCACCCGGCCGATGGACTGAGGGCGGTCAAAGTCAAAACGGTAGCAGCCACCCTCTGCCTCGACAGTGGGTCGGGGTAGAAACGGCGCGAGGTCGGCCTTGACGCCGACCGGGCCCGCGCCCGGGCCGCCGCCACCGTGGGGAGTCGTGAAGGTCTTGTGCAGGTTCAGATGCACAGCATCAAAGCCCATGTCGCCAGGACGGCAGATGCCCATCAGCGCATTCAGATTGGCACCGTCGTAGTAGAGCTTGGCGCCGACGGCATGCACTGCCGCCGCCATGGCCAGGATCTCCTTCTCGAACAGTCCGAGCGTATTGGGGTTGGTGAGCATCAGCGCCGCGGTCCTGGTCGAGAGCTTCGAGTGCAGGTCGGCCACGTCCACCCGGCCGTCAGCGCCGGAGCGCACCTGGACGACCTTGAACCCGCACATGGCTGCGCTGGCGGGATTGGTGCCGTGGGCGGAGTCGGGGACAATCACCTCCGGCCGCGACTCCCCGAGTGACTCAAAGAAGGCCTGGATCATGCGCAGCGCCGTCCACTCGCCGTGGGCGCCGGCCGCGGGCTGCAGCGTCACCCGGTCGACCCCCACTATGGCGCAGAGCGCCTGCTCCAGCCGCCACATGAGCTCCAGCGCTCCCTGGATCGACGCCTCCTCCTGGTATGGGTGCAGCTGCGCGAAGCCCGGGAGCCGGGCGGCCTCCTCATTGGCCACGGGGTTGTATTTCATGGTGCAGCTACCCAGCGGATAGAAGTGCTCGCTGATCGAGAAGTTGAGCGAGGCCAAGCGGCTGTAGTGCCGGAGGAGCTCCGGCTCGCTTAGCCTGGGGAGCTCCGGGGCCCGCTGCCGGCGGAGGTGGTCGGGGAGCGCGGCTGAGGAGGGCACTCCCGCTTTGGGGAGGCGGGGCGGTGCCAGCCCAGCGCGGCTCTTCTCGAAGCTGAGCGGCTCTGGGGCGTGCTTCATGCCGCCGCTGCCAGCGCCGTGATCAGCTGCTCGATTGCGTCAGGATCGTTCACTTCGGTGCAGCAGAAGGTGGCGGCGTCAGCCAGGTCGGGGCACCAGCGTCCCAGCTGCAGGCCGCCCAGGATGCCAGCCTGGGAGAGCCCCGCCAGCCGCCGCTCGAGCTGCGACATGCGCACTGGAAACTCGTTCAGGAAGGGCCGCTCAGGATAGGCCAGCCGGACTCCCGGCAGTTCACTTAGCCGCTGCGCCAGGAAGTGCGCTCGCTGGCAGCTGACCTCGGCCACCTGGCGAAGGCCGTCGGGTCCCAGATAGGTGAGGTAGACGCTGGCCGCCAGGGCGCAGAGCGCGTGGTTGGTGCAGATGTTGGAAGTCGCCTTCTCTCGTCGGATGTGCTGCTCGCGCGCGGTGAGAGTGAGCACGAAGCCGCGCCTGCCGCTGCCATCCTGCGCCTGCCCCACCAAACGCCCTGGCAACCGCCGGGTCAGCTGCTGGCGGCAGGCGATGAAGCCCAGATGGGGGCCGCCAAGGCTGGCTGCCAGGCCCAGCTGCTGGCCTTCGCCGACTGCGATGTCCGCCCCGTACTCCCCCGGTGGGGCCAGGAGTGCGAGGCTGATGGGGTCGACGCAGGCGATTGCGAGAGCGCCGTGCTGGTGAGCCAGCTTGGTCAGATCCGGCGCCTCCACCAGCAGGCCGAGGAAGTCAGGCTGCTGGAAGATGACTGCTGCCGTCGCGTCGCCGACGGCGTTCAGATCTTGAACGACTCTGAAACCTCGCCCACGCGCGTTGCAGCGCAGCACCTCGAGGTATTCCGGATGCAGGAAGGGCGCCACCACCACCTCGTGCCTGCCCGTCTGCACCACCGCCATCACCGCCGCCTCAGCTACTGCCGTGGCTCCGTCGTAGAGGGAGGCGTTGGCCACCGCCAGTCCCGTCAGCTCGGCGATCAGCGTCTGAAACTCGAAGGTGGCCTGTAGCGTGCCCTGGCTGGCCTCGGGCTGGTAGGGCGTGTAAGCCGTGTAGAACTCCGGCTTGGCGAGAACCGCAGCCACCGCCGCGGGGATGAAGCGCTGGTAGACGCCCCCGCCGCGAAAGCAGAGACGGTCGGAGAACACCTGGTTCTTGGCAGCGAGCCGGCGGATCTCCGCCATGGTGTCCAGCTCAGAGAGACCTGCTGGCAGCTCAAGTTCGGACAGTCGCAGCTCGGTCGGGACATCGGCCAGGAGCTCGGCCATCGAGTTAGCCCCCACGGCGGCCAGCATCTCCTGCCTCTCGGCCTCCGAGTGGACGAGGTAGGGCATCAGCGGGCCTGCTCGCTCACCGCTTTGTAGCCGGCCTCGTCCAGGAGACCCGAGCCCACATCGCCCTCGACCCGGACCCTCATCAGCCAGCCGGCGCCGTAAGGATCCTGGTTCACGCTTTCCGGAGAGTCTGTCAATGCCTCATTGACCTCGACCACAGTGCCGGCCACAGGAGCGTAAAGGTCGGACGCCGCCTTCACCGACTCCACCACGCCGAAGGCATCGCCCTTGGCCAGTGCCTTTCCGGTCGGCGGCAGCTCCAGGAAGACCACATCCCCGAGCTGAGCCTGGGCAAAGTCGGTGATGCCGATGGTCGCGATGTCACCCTCCAGGTCGATCCACTCATGCGTTTCGGTGTAGTAGCGCTGGGCCAAGCTGGTTCCTCCCTTACTTGCTTGTGGAGTCGCTCGTGACGGTCTCGGCCGCGCGGTTGCGGGGCGGTTTGCCCGCCGAGCCGCGATAGAAGGGCAGGGGGGTGACCTCTGCCGACGCCTCTGCGCCGCGGCTCTGGAAATTCAGCCGGCTGCCCGGCTGTGCGCAGTCGGGGCGGACGAGCCCGAGCCCGATGCCGGCGTCAAGCCAGAAGCTGTGGGTGCCACTCGTCACCTCGCCGATGGGTTCTTGGGCGCGGGTTAGTTGGGCGCCGTGGCGGGGGATCGTGCGGGGCCCAGCGCGGAGGCCGACAGTCCGCCGCTTGGGACCCCGCGTCTTCACCGCAGCCAGTGCCGAGCGCCCTATGAACTCGCCCTTCTCCAGCTTGACTGTCCAGCCCAAGCCCGCCTCGTAGGGGTTCACAGTGCGATCCATGTCGTTGCCGTAGAGGCGCAGGCCGGCTTCGAGCCGGCAGACGTCGCGACAGGCCAGGCCACAGGGCTGAGCACCACGCTCAAGAAGGGCATTCCAGACCTCTGCCACCGATTCCGCCGGCGCGAACAGCTCGAAGCCGTCCTCACCTGTGTAGCCGGTGCGAGAGATGAGCATCCTGATTCCTGCCACCATGCCCTCAGCCGAGCCGAAATAGGGGATGGCGTCCAGATCGACCCCTTCCGCCGGAAGCTTCTCCTGGGCCAGCGGACCCTGAAGTGCCAGCAGTGCCAGCTCCTCACTCCTGTCAACCAAGTGCACGGCTGCTGGCGCGCGCTCCTTCAACCAGTTGGCGTCCTGCTCTCGGTTGGAGGCGTTGACGACTACCAGCCAGCGCCGCTGCGTCCGGTAGACGACCAGGTCGTCCAGGATGCCGCCGTCCTCTTGGCAAAGCAGGTTGTACTGGCTTCGGTTCGGCTCGAGCCGACTCACATCGTTGGTGACGACTGTCTGCAGAAAACTCGCGGCGCCTTCTCCCGCCACCTCGAAGCGACCCATGTGGCTCACGTCGAAGAGACCGGCTCCCTCCCGCACCGCCCGCTGCTCAGCTTTGACGCTGGAGTACTGCTGCGGCATCTCCCAGCCGGCAAAGTCGACCAACCGGCCGCCGGCGGCGCCGTGCTGCTCGAAGAGCGCTGTCCGGCGTGGCGCCAAGCTCAGCTCAGCTCCAGGTCGGCAGCGGTTGCCCGACCCGGGCCGGCGTCGCCTTCGGGGTAGTCAACCTCCAAGAGCTCGACCATCTCCTCGTCGTGACGGCGCCGGGCTTCATGCACCATCTGCCTCATCTCGCCTGTGCGGTGCTCGGTCCACTCCAACTTGGCGGCCAGCTCTCGGTCCGTGGGCATGCGGCCCAGCTCGCGGGCCAAGAAAATCTCTGCTCGCTCGTACTGCTCAGCGGACTCGACCGCCTCCCGGGCCTCCTGACGAGCAGCGGCTTCAGCGTTCCGCGCCCGGTCGATGCTGGCGGCGATATGGAGGCGGCAGAAGGCTTCCAGCTCCTGGGCGGTACCCCCTGGAAAGGCGGCGATCGCCTCCACCAGACCGAGCAGGCCCTCCTGGTAGAGATCATCAGGAGCCAGGGTGTCCTCGGGCTGCTCGCCGACCGCGGCGCTGACCCAACTCAGGTGGGCGGTAACCAGCCGACTGCGTGCATTCGGATTGCCTTCGGCCGCCGCGGCGATGATCTCGGCTTGTTCGGTTGGGCTCAGCGACGCGAACGCGGGGGCGTTCGGAGAGTGTGGGGACTGCGAGACCGCCGAACTCTTGCCCGGTCCGCTGACCCTGGGCCGGCCGAACGCAACGACATTCAAAGTCGCGCGCGTCGACTCTTGGGGGCGTTCCATCTGACTGATTCTAGGCAGCTAAGCTCAGCTCCCCACTCTGCCAGGCCGTCCCTTGGGACGACGCTCAGCAGGTGTGGGAACTGGGGGAGCGGTCGGTCATGTCAGGGGTGTCGCCGCCGGCCGACGGCGATGAGCCATGTAAAACGTGGAACGCTGCCTACCCGCCGATGATCGCAGGCGAGACTGCGAAGGCGCCGTCTGCGCCGACCATCGCTCGGCAAAAAGCGAAGTTGAGCTCTTCGGACACAGTGTGGGGCGACAATGTATCGCCAGCCAGACCAAACAACCCCTGCGTGGACTCCACGGCCAGCAACCTTGTGTCAGCTCCACCGAGTCTTGGCAGCCGGCCACGCCGGCTCCGTCGTGGAAGCACAATTTCGCCGCCCCAGCTGCTTGGATGGCCGGTCGACGGCCGGGGCAGAGCTGACCGGCGAGCCGCCTGACGAAGGGGCCCAGGTGGACTGCACCACTCATCACGCTTGCCCGGCAGGGCCTTGCCCTACGCTTCCTGGCAAAGGCCCGCAGCGCGGGTCGGGCGTGTTGGAGGTTGTCCTTCGGTGACCTGGTTGTTCTCGGTCGGCACCGTTCTGTTTTCGCTCCTGCCTTTGCCGCTCATCATCCTGGCCAACTTCGCCGACAGGGCAGGCCAGTCGGCCTCTGCGTTGGCGCCTCAGACCGTTGCTTTGAGCGGCGCCCCCCCGGCGCAGGTGTCAGGCGCCGCTTGGCCCGTCGATGTAAAACGTGGAACAAGCCGCGGCGCGTGGCCCAGCGGCCTCACTAAGTCCGGTGAGGTGACCGGACTGCTTACCTGGCTGGCCCTGCTCCTGCTTGTCCTCGGCTTCACCCTCACCTCACTGGTGACGCTAGCTCTGGCGGCGCTTGCTGGCGGCTCTTCGGTTGCCCGTCACGTCGCTGGCGGCAGCGTAGCCCTCGGGACGGGCGCGGTCGCCGTGGCAGTCCTCTTTCCCGCTGTGCGACGGCTGATAGCCCGAGTGATACCGATCGATCCCGGCCGCGCAGTCCACCTCACGGCGTTGGTCTTGGTGCTGCTGCTGTTCGGGACCCAGTTGGCCGCCGGCGTAGCGGTGGACCTGGTGGCCCTGCAGGGGCAGAGCGGCACCGCCCTGCAGGCGGACGATCTCGTGGCCCAAGAAGTGCCCTTTGTGCTGGTTGCCCTGTGCGGCGTCGGGCTCTGGATCCGTCGGGGCGGCCGAGTGAGCCTTCTCCGGCTGGGGCTGGTCCGACCCCGGCTTTGGCACGTCCTCCTCGCGCTCGCAGTGGCGCTGCTGTTCTATGCCTTCGCTTCCGGTGTCGACGTGCTCAGCAACCTACTGACGCCGGACCTCAACAAGGAGGTCCAGAAGGCCAGCGAGCGCCTCTTCGGCCACCTGGCTGCCAGCCCTCTCGGCATCGCTGCCATTGCGGTGACAGCAGGTGTCTGCGAAGAGGTCTTCTTTCGGGGCGCCCTGCAACCAAGACTCGGCCTGCTGACGACTTCGGTTCTTTTCGCGTCGGTCCACAGCCAGTACGGCCTCTCGCTGACGGTCCTGGCCGTCTTGATACTCTCCCTAGGACTGGGGCTCCTCCGCCGTTACCTAAACACCACCAGCTCAGCCCTCTGCCACGTCGCGTATGACGGTCTGGCCAGCCTCTCGATCTCCGGTGCTGCTATCTGGCTGATCGGCGGTGGCGTTGAACTCCTCCTCCTGGGCGGCGCCTTAGGCGCCTGGTTCTTCACAAGCAGGGTTGGCGCGCGGCCCCTGGCGAGCTAGACTTTCCCTGTGATCACCGAGAGGCTGCAGGGGCCAGATGTGGCTGCCTTGGCACAGGTTAGGCCCAACATGTTGATATCCTCGCCTCGGGTGGTAGCCATCGTCAATCAGAAGGGTGGCGTTGGCAAGACGACGACTGCCATCAATCTGGGGGCTGCCATCGCGGAGCGAGGCAGTCCCGTCCTGGTGATCGACATCGATCCCCAGGCCAACTGCACGAGCGGCCTGGGGCTCGATCCCCGGCGCGCTCGCCGTACGGTTTACGACCTCCTGGCAGGCGAGGCTCGAGTGGATGAGGTGGCCATCTCGACCGCCTTCGGCAACCTCTGGCTCGTGCCCTCGACCAGCTCCCTGGCGGGAGCCGAGATCGAACTGGCCAGCCAGCCCAACCGGGAGGGGCGGCTGCGGCAGGCGTTGGGCGATCTGGCCGGCGGTTTCGGCTACGTGCTCATCGACTGCCCACCGTCCCTGGGTCTGCTCACCTTGAACGGCTTGGTCGCAGCGACCGAGATGCTGGTCCCCCTGCAGTGCGAGTTCTTTGCGCTGGAGGGGTTGGCCCACCTGCTCGAGACGCAGCAGCTGATACGCATGCAGCTGAATCAGCGGCTCGAGCTGGGCGGCATAGTGATGACTCAGTTCGATGCTCGCACCAGCCTGGCGTGGGAGGTCCTGGCAGACGTTCGCGGCACTTACGCCGACAAGCTGTACGGCACCCTGATTCCGCGGAATGTCAGGGTGAGCGAAGCGTCGAGTCACGGCCAGCCCGTGACTGTGTATGACCCCTTCTGTCGAGGTGCGCAGGCGTATCGGCAGCTCGCCGAGGAAGTGATGTCACTTTGAGCACGACGCGGCGCGCGCTGGGCCGTGGCCTGGAAGCGCTGATTCCCACCCAGCCTCTGGGTGCCGAGGGGGAAGCGGGCCAGCCGCAGCTGATCGCCCTGGATCAGGTGAGCTCCTCCCCCGAGCAGATGCGCAGGCACTTTGAGCTGCCCGGCCTGACCGAGCTCGCCCAATCCATCCGCGAGCATGGTCTGCTCCAGCCGGTCCTGGTTCGGCAGCTGCCAGACGGGTACCAGCTCATCGCAGGGGAGCGGCGCTGCCGCGCGGCTCGGCTGGCGGGGCTGGAACGCGTCCCTGCCATCGTCCGGCGCAGCGGCGACAGCGAGAGCAGCTTGCTGCTGGGGCTGATCGAGAACCTGCAGCGGGCTGATCTGGATCCGATCGAGGAGGCGCGGGGCATCCGGCGCTTGATCGAGCATTTCGGCCTCACCCATGAGGAGGCGGCACGCCGGCTGGGCAAGAACCGAGTTACCGTCAGTCAGGCCCTCCGACTGTTGTCGGCAGCGCCCGCTGTCGTCTCCGCCACTGCGGCCGGCGCGATCACCGCCGGACACGGCAGGGCGCTCGCGGGGCTTCCGGTGGAGCAGCAGGAACTGGGCCTGCGGGCTGTACTGGCGAAACGGCTGTCAGTGCGCCAAACCGAGCGCTGGGCGCAGGAGCACCAGCTGGCGCCCCGGAAGCCCCGGCCGGAGAGACGGCCGCTGTTGGTGGAGCCGGAGGTGGCTGAGGCGCTGACGCGACTGCGGGCACGCTGGCACGACCTGGTGGAAGTGCGGGGCGGTCTCACGGGCGGCGAGGTCGTCTTCACCTACCGCAGCCAGGATGGTCTTGAGGCGCTGGTCCAAGCCCTCTTGAGCTGAGCGCCGGGCGGCCCCGGCCGCAAGAGCGTTGCTCGGCCCGCGGAGGGCCGGGGCACGGCGCCAGCTGGTGAGTGGGCCAGTAGTCCGGCAGCGGTTCCACAGCCCGCGTCAACTGGTGCGCCCACTCGGCGGAGTACCGTTCCACGTTTTTACGTCCCAGCGCCACCAGTGGGTACCTTTTGTGAGTGAAGTTCAAGAGTCGCAGCCTGCTCACAGAGCTGCTTCAGGTGGGCCTGCTGGCCCTGGGTCTGTACCTGGTAATCCACTTCGTGGTTCAGCCGGTACACGTCCTCGGCTCCTCCATGTACCCCACACTGAAGGACCAGGACTACGTGATCGCGGTGACTGTCGGCTATCGCTTCCAGCCACCCCAGCGCGGTGACATTGTCATCATGCGGGATCCCTACGATCACTCCAAGGACTTCATCAAGCGGGTCGTGGGCCTGCCTGGTGACCGCATTCTCATGAAGGCAGGCAGGGTCTACATCAACGGCCAGGCGGTGAACGAGCCGTACGTCAACCAAGAACCGGAAACCCAGTTTCCCGATTACCCGGTGCCGCCCGACCGGGATCAGCAGGGCCGCCAGCTCGGTCCTGACGAGTTCTTCGTGCTGGGTGACAACCGCAATCGCTCCAACGACTCCCGCTACTTCGGACCCGTCAAGCGGGACCAGATAGAGGGCCGGGCCTGGCTGCGAGTCCTGCCCCTGCCTGGGTTCGGCCCGGTCGACGGCGCGAAGCCAACGTTCTCCCAGACCGATACATTGCCGCAAGCGGCTTGAATTGAAATAGAGGGGCCGCGATCCTGGATCGCCGACGCGAGTCAGGCGCCGATCGCGGCCAGGAAAGGTGTTTCGGACTTGAAAGGGCCGATGATGGCCATTCGGATGGGCTGGTCGAGAACGCGCTGAGCCACTCTGCGGATGTCCTCGGGAGTCACCGCATCAATCCGGCCGGTGACCTCCTCCACTGTCTTCACTTCGCCCATCAACAACTCCTGCTGGCACAGCCAACTCGCCAGCGAGTTGGTGCCCTCCAGGCCCAGCCGCAGCCGGCCCTTGGTGTACTCCTTGGCTTTGGTCAACTCTTCTGGCGGCACCGACTGCTCACTGATCTGACGGAGGACGCCCAACACTGAATCGACAGCCTCCTCCGCCTTTCTCGGGTCGACCCCCATATAGACAGCGAAGTAACCGGCGTCGCGGTGCTTGCTGGTGAAGCTGTGCACGTCGTAGGCAAGCCCCCGCTTCTCGCGGATCTCCAGGAAGAGTCGAGAGCTCATGCCTTCGCCCAGGATCGTGTTGAGGAGGTCCAGGGCGTAGCGATCTGGATCCAGATAGGAAGTGGCGCGGGTGCCCAGGCAGATATGTGCCTGCTCTGTCTTCTTGGCCTGCAGCAGCAATTGGGGTGAATCCAGTGGGGCCGGGACTGTGGAAGCCCGCTCGTCACCGCCGGCGGGCAACCGCAGGCGTGTTTCCAGCTCCCGCGCAGAGCGGTCCGGGTCGATCGAACCGGAGAGTCCAACCACCAGGTTGCGAAGGCTGTACTGAGCCTGGATGTATTCGAGCAGCTGCTCCCGACTGGTCCCGGCGACGGACTCGGTGGTGCCGATGATGTCCCGGCCCAACGAATGCCTGGGCCACATTATCTGTTCGAAGAGGCTGTGCACATAGTCCTGCGGCTGGTCCAGGTACATCTTCAGCTCTTCCAAGATCACCATCCGCTCGCGCTCCACGTCTGCCGGCGCCAGCTGCGAGTCAGTGACGATGTCACAGAGGACGTCGGTGGCCAGCTCCAGCCGTTCTGCTGGCACCCTGCACCAATAGACTGTCACCTCCTTGTCAGTCGACGCGTTCATCACGCCCCCCACGCCCTCGATCGTTTCCGCGATCGCCTTCGCAGTTGGCCGGCGGCGGGTGCCTTTGAAGAAGAGATGTTCGATGAAGTGGGAAGCGCCTCCGATCGGGTCCTCCTCGTAACGAGACCCGACCGAGAACATGAGGACCAAGCTGGCGGAAGATCTGTCGGGCAGCGCCGCCGTCAGGAGACGGGCCCCGCCGCTCAACTCGCGCCGGGTCTGATTCGGAGCCAAACCCATGGACGGCCCAGTATAGGCAGCGTCTCCGCGCTCACCCTTCGGCGCCTCGGCTGTGCCGATCCACCGCGGGAGCCTTTCAACCGCTTCCATCGACCTAGAGACTAGTTGCCTGTACCGGATGAAGTGGCCGTATGAGCAGACTTGATACGGCGGCTGGGATCGGAGTACTTCCACTTGACCGGGCGAGCGTTCTTGTTGTGCTCGACGATGTACTTCATGAGCTTTTGG
>NZ_JBPCPN010000014.1:0-23137 GCF_050999135.1 Candidatus Dormiibacter sp.
GGACCGGAACCGGTCAGGTTTCAGTGACCGCGGAAGGCCTCCTCCAGCCAATCTGCCACCAGCGTCGGCACCACCTTGGCGTCGATCACCAGGGCCCGCTGGGCGCCACTCTGCAGCCACTGTTCGACCTGCACGAGATCGGACGGAGTCCGGACTGTCACTCCGGCCAGGCCGACCGCCCGACCGAGTGCGGCAAAGTCGGTGTCCGGGAACTGAACCAGCTCCAGCGGCTTGCCGTCGGGACCGAAGTGGTGGACCTCCGCGCCGTACGCCTGATCGTTGTAGATCAGCACCACCATGCGCAGATCCAGCCGCGCCACCGACTCAAGGTCAGCCAACGCCATCAGCGCGCCGCCGTCGCCCAGGGCGCCGATGGTCAGCCGGTCCGGTCTGGCCACCGCCAGGCCGATGGCGGTCCCGAGCCCCAGGCCGACACACTGGAACGCCTGGCTGAAGATGAAACCCTGCTCGTCCGGCACTGACAGGTAGCGCGCAGGCCAGCCCATGAAGTGGCCGGAGTCGACGGCGACCGAACGCTCGCTCGGCAGGATCTCGTCCAGGCGGACGGTCAGCGTGCGGGGATCGATCGCGTCGAGGGTGCTCACATCGTCATACGGCACCTCGGCCCAGCGAGCTGCCCGGATCCGTTCGGCCAGCTCCGGCGTCCGCTGGCGGCTGGGCTTGGCAGACCGCTGATCCAGCGCGGCACAGAGAGCGGTGGCCGTCGCGGCGGCGTCGCCGATCACGCCGATGTCGGCGGGCTGGTGGGAGCCGATCGCATCGACGTCCAGGTCGACTTGAACCACAGTTGCCGAATTGCCGAGCAGCTTGCCGTGTCGGGTCGACCACATATTGAGCGCGGCGCCGAAGGCCACAACCACGTCTGCAGCCGAGATGAGCTCCGCCGCTCCGGGTGACGAGAAGCCGCCTGAGACGTCGAGGCTCCAGGGGTTGGCGGAGAAGAGGCCTCGGGCCACAGCAGTGGTGGCCAGCAGCGCACCAGTTCTCTCGGCCAGAAGTTCCAGCGCGCTCCGCTGGCCACGAGCTCCGCGACCGGCGATCAGCAGCGGCCGCTGGCTGGAGCAGAGCACGTCAGCCACACGCTCCACTGTGGTCGGGTCGGGATGCGGCGGAGGGATTGAGGACCGAGTTGGAACCCGGTACTCTCCAGTCACCGGCGCTGCCTGGACGTCCATCGGCACGCTCACCACCACAGTGCGCCGATCCTCTTTTGAGCGGCGATAGGCGCGGCAGATGTCCTGCACCGCGGAGGCGGGGCCGTAGACGCGGTCGGCCAGCGCTCCCACTGAGATGGCGAGGGAATCCTGGTCGATGCGAAAGTTCGAGCGAACAGCAGCCTGGGCGGTGTCGCCCGCCAGCACCAACAGGGAGGTTCGGCTCTTGGCGGCCTCGGTCACGCCTGTGATGGCGTTGGTCAATCCGCAACCCGGGTGCAGCGTGACCACGCTCACCTCGCCGGTGACCCTGGCGTAGGCGTCGGCCATCATCACCGCGTTCGTCTCGTGGCGGGCTGTCACGAATCGGGCGCCGCGCGCGGTGAGGGCGTTGGAGAGGTCGAAGTTGCCGCTGCCGATCAAGCCGAACGCCTGTCGAACGCCCAGATCGGTCAGGGTGCGGCCGATCTCCTCCGCCACAGTGGGCATGGAAGGGCTCAGCGCTCGACGAGAGCGAGGATGCGGGAGGGACTGCCGGAGCCGCCCTGGATGGGCAGCGGCGCGGTGATCAGGAGGAACCCGCTGGGTGGGAGCCGGGCCAGGTTCTGCAGCTGGGTCAGGCCGTACTTGCCGGCGCCGAGCAGATAGTGATGAGCGGGGAACGCCGGTGTGAAGCTGTGAGCCCCGCCGGCGTCAGTCCCGACCGTCTCGACGCCCACGCCGATGATGGGCGCCTCCTCCGCCAGCCACTGGGCGCACTCGGGCGAGAAGCCTGGCGTGTGCGAACCTTTGTCGTCAGCATTGATGAATGCCGCCTGATCGTTGGAGCGGGCGTCCCAGCCAGTGCGGATGAGCAACCAGCCGCCGTTCGGCAGCGGTCCGTGCTCGGACTCCCACTGCTTCAGGTGCTCGACTTGGAGCAGGAAGTCCGGGTCGGCGGCGGCCTCGGCGCTCTTGTCGATGACCACCGCCGCAGCCACCAGCTGGCGAGGCGGCACCTCACCGACCGCGAGCAGGTCCCGGCCTGTGATCCAGTGGTTGGGCGCGTCGAAATGCGTGCCGGTGTGTTCGCCGACGGTGATGGCGTTCCAGTACCAAGCCGGGCCGCGTTCGTCGTAGCGGCTCAGCTCGTGAAGGGTAAACCCCGGCGTGTTGACAAAGGGCTCAGGCAGCTGGATGACAGGGGTGGTCGCCGAGAGCGGAGCTGTCAGGTCCACCACTTCCACCGAGCCCGAGGCGATGCTTGCGCTCAGCTCGCTGAGTAAAGACATGCAGACTTCCTCCTATGACTGGCGAGAGGGCGGCGTTATCAATTGTGACGATCCTCACTTTGCTCGTGCCGCTCAACTGTTCTCACCCTCGGGCTCGGCCTCCCGGGCGCCATCGCCGACCGCGACTCCCACCCGACAGTTACCCTGACCTCGGGCAGCGCCGTCCCGTGGCAGCGCTGCTGAGCCCATTCACCGGGCGGATGGTGCGTCGCTATGTCGGCCTGGAAGCCCAGGGCCTGAAGCGCCGATGCAAGCAGCCCGTCTGACCCGCACGTAGACGGTCTCCCGGCTCAGTCGGTGAGCGAGGCTGTCGAAGCGCATCCGAGACAGGTCGTCGCGACTCAGGTGAAGGGCGGCTAACTCGGCCGGTTACATCTCGGCGGAGATCGCTGCTATCACTCCTGCTCGGTGGGACGAATGAGCACCTCGTTGACCGCCACATGCCGCGGGCGGGAGACGATGTAGGTGATGGCGTCGGCGATGTCGTGCGCCTCGAGGCGCTCGATGCTGCCGAAGCGCTCCTGCATGCCTTCTTGGATCTCGGGCCGATTGTGGCTGGCGAGTTCGGTCTTGACAGCTCCCGGTTCAACCAGCGAGACCCGCACGTGGCGGGTGGTGACTTCCTTTCGCAACGCGTCGCTGAACGCCCCGACACCGTGTTTGGTCGCGTTGTAGACACCGCTCCCGCTGCGTGTCTCACGCCCCGCGACCGAGCTGACATTCACCATATCGGCGACCCGCCTTGGACCATCCTCAGCCGCGCGGAGCAGATGCGGAAGAGCTGCGTTTGAGCAGTAGAGCAGACCCAGGAGATTGATGTCCACCATCCGCCGCCATTCGTCAATCGACGCCCCCACGACCGGGCCAAGCAGCATAACTCCCGCGTTGTTGACAAGGGTGTCCAAGCGACCAAACTCGGACACCGTGCGCTCAACTGTCGCCTGCGCCTGGCTCTCATCGGTGACGTCGGCGGTCACCACCAGTGCCTTCGACCCCTGGTCGCGGAGCCTGGCGGCAAGACCCTCCAGCCTTTCAGTGCGGCGAGCGGCGATCGCCACCCCTGCCCCGAGCTGGGAGAAGGCAAGAGCCGTGGCTTCGCCGATGCCGCTGGAGGCTCCGGTTACCAGGACCACCGTGCCGTTGAGCGCTCCGTTGAGGTGGTTGGCGGTCATACCGAGGAAGCTTTCGGCGACAGTTGGACTGGGCAGTGGGGAGGGCTCAGGAACACGTCCGCACGATACCGTTTGCTCGCCCCCAAACCGATGCGCCGGGCCGACCTCGGCTCAGGAAGCTGTGCCCGGGGTCCGCTCAAAGACGTAGTAGACGGCTACCAGGCCGATGATCGCCAGCGCCGCCGGCGCGCTGATGAAGGCCACCCCGATCGCCAGCAGGTAGACCAGGCCCCCGATTGTGAACCGCCACCAGGCAGTCCGGCGGGCTTCTTGGGGCACCGGCCGGTGGGTCCTTCCCTCGCGCAGCGACCAGGCGAAGATCGCCGCGAAGCTCACCGACATTCCCTCGAAGACCGCCCCGTAGAGGGCGGTCGCCACCTTGGCGTCCTGATCACCGCTGGTGAGGTATTCGGCCATCGTGCCGGTGGCGAACGGTATGAGGACGACGAAGAGCAGCAGCCCGAGGTTCAAGAAAAGCAGCGTCCGATCGACTACCGCGATGTTCCTCACGAGCGCGTGGTGGTTGACCCAGATGATGCCGATGATGAAGAAGCTGATCAAGTAGGAGACGAATGACGGCCAGTGGTCGACCAGCTGGCGCAGCAGCGGACCGTGACCGGGCCCCGCAACCACGAGGTTGAGCGCCAGCAGGGTGATGGCCACCGCGAACACACCGTCGCTGAACGCCTCCAGCCGGCCCCGATCCACCGACGTAACTTACCGACCGGGCTGGGGCAATGCGGCGCCTCGCGTCTGGAGCATCGCTCCGCCAACGCTTCCGGGGATGCTCGCCTCAGGTGATTGCTCGGCGCGAGCTCAGCCCGACCCTTGCTGCTCCTTCGCCTCTCGTTCCATCCGCTCGAGCCGGACGTAGTAGTCGGGGAACTCCTTCAGGTGAGCGAGAGCGATCTTCCCGGTGAGGACCGGATCATCATGCGTCACATCTGTGGCTGGGTCATGGGAGCCGTGCTCGAACTCAACCTCCATGCCGGCTTGGAACTGCTCCACGCCAAAGGGTGAGTTCGACCAATCGATGCCGATCTGCTCGCCCAGCCGCCGAGTCTCTTCCAGCGTCAGCCGGGTGCTCTCAGTCATCCCATCAACCTATCCGACTTTCGATCTGTCAGCCGGCCCGTCCTCTCGTTGCCCTTAGCCTGTTGCTCAGTGGCCCGCCGCCGTCGGCAGAAGCAGCGCCGTCCCCCCGAGACCGCCCCGCTCGCAACTGAGGAGCCCCGCAGGCTTGAGTCGCCGTCAGAGGCTCCCGCTCGGGGCCGGTTTGTGCGCCCCGACCGGTCTGACCCGCTGCGTTACGCCACAGTTCCGCTCCGCCTGTTTTTGGGAGTCACTTTCATCTACGCAGGTCTGCAGAAGTTCAGCGATCCGGGTTTTCTGAGTCCCGGCAGCAGCACCTTCATCGGGACCCAGCTGCAGGGCTACGCGGGTCACTCCCCGATCGGATTCCTCCTCACTGCCGTGGCCATACCCCTGGCGGTCCCGGTCGGCCTGACGGTGATGTTGGGCGAGATCGCCATCGGCCTCATGACGGTCCTTGGCATCTTCACCAGGTGGGCGGCCCTGCTGGGGGCAATGCTCAGCGCGGTCCTCTTCCTGACCGCCAGCTGGTCGGTGCAGCCGTATTTCCTCGGCTCTGACAGCATTTACACAGTCGCCTGGCTTACGATCGCGCTGGCCGGTGACCTCGGTGTGCTGACTCTGCAGCGGCGGCCGCTGTCCGGCCGCCAAGGCGTTCCGATCGATCTCGCTCGGCGGCGGTTCCTGCTGCAGCTGGGTGGCGCTTCCGTCGCTGCGGTCTGGCTGCTCGCGCTGCTTCCTCGCGGTCGTCCGAGCGCGGCGGGCAGCGGCCAGGTTGCTGTTCCCAGCGCCCAGCCGACGCCCTCTCTCGGCGGCTCGCCTTCAGCCAGCTCGCCGGCCAGCAGCCCGCCGGCCGGCGCGAAGTTGATCGGCTCGCTCGACCAGATTCGCAGCGGCGGTGGCAGCCTGGACTACCAGGACCCCAAGAGCGGCGACGCGGCTGTACTGGTGGACCTCGGCGGCAACCAGGTGGTTGCCTACGACGCGGTCTGCACGCACGCCGGCTGCACAGTTCAGTACCAGGCGAACGATCGCCAGCTGGTCTGCCCCTGTCACGGTGCCGCGTTCGACGCGGCACACGGCGGCCAGGTGCTGGGTGGACCGGCGCCCACGCCGCTGACCAAGCTCCAAATCACCGTTCAACCGAATGGCGACGTCTACGCCCAGTAGGACCGGCCCTCCCGCCCTGAGGGTCGAGGTCGACCTCATTCCTGCCCCTTGGCCAGCACTGAGCGTGTCGGCGTTTCGGGGTACACCGACGTGACCCGATGTCAAGCGGAACAGGGCATGGTCCGGTGTCGGCACGCCGAGGGCTTAGCGTTCTCGGACGAACTACGCTGCTAGCGTATGCCTCGTCGATAGGTTTTTCTCCAGCCGGGCGCGGCCGCTGGGTGGAGAAGGCGTCGGTGCGACGCCAGGCGCGCGGACTTCCTGGCGAGGCTGGCTTGGTTGTCGGAAGTTGGGGATTCAGCCGAGCACTGCGGACGCCTCGGCCCTTGCGCGCCCGCTGCCCATGGATCGCTTCAGGCCATGTGCGACGCCGCTGCGCTCGGCGGTGATGCGGCGCAGCTCGTCCATCACCTCGCTGACATGGACCTCCCACGGCCGCTCGACGGGATCTTCGATCCACCGTGTGAGGGCGATCCGGAGGACGGCGACGCCGGTCTCGGCGGCGAGCTCGGCGGCTGTGTCCGGCATCCCACGCCGACGGAGCGCCTCGCCGAGCGACGCGGCGAGTGACGCGAGCTTGATGAGTTCGCGCTCCTGCAGCTCCGGGTTGGCAAGGATCAACGCCTGGCGGCGGCGGACGAGTTGCGGCGTCGGAAACACGGAACCGGCCGCCTTGAGCCCCGCCGTTACCGCTTCCAGCGTGGTCGCCGACGGGGGTACGGCGTCGACCGCGTCCACGAGCGTGGCGCGGAAGCGGTCGCCGCCTTCGAACAGCACCTCGCGTTTGTCGGCGAAGTGGCGGAAGAACGTGCGCTCGGTAAGTCCGGCGCTCGCCGCGATCTCGGCCACGGTGGTCTGGTCGTAGCCCCGCTCGGTGTAGAGCTCGAACGCCGCCTGCTGCAGGCGCCCAGGGGCATTCGGCTCCCAGCGACCCATGGGTGGCATGCTACAGCGATGACAGCCGCTGTTATTGTATGGTACGCTGACGACAGCAACTGCCATTACAGCGTCTCCAGCGCCCTGCGCCACCTTTGCGTCCGCGCCGGGGCGGACGCACCCCGACTGGAGGTAACCCCATGCGCATATTTGTCACCGGCGCGTCCGGCTGGATCGGCTCCGCCGTCGTGGCCGAGCTGCTGGCCGCGGATCACGAGGTCCTCGGCCTTGCTCGTTCCGACGCGTCCGCGGAGGCCGTCGCCGCCGCCGGCGCCGAGGTTCGCCGTGGCGATATCGGTGATCTCGACGTGCTGCGCGAGGCGGCCCGCGAGAGTGACGGTGTCGTCCATCTTGCGTTCCGCCACGACATCGCCTTCACCGGCGAGTTCGAGACCGCCGTCGGTTCGGACCGGGCGGCGATCGAGGCGCTCGGCGAGGCGTTGGCCGGGAGCGATCGGCCGCTGGCGATCGCCTCCGGCGTCGCCGGCCTGAAGCCGGGCACGCTCGCCACCGAGCGTGACATGGCAGAGCCGTTCCCCGGGCCGGGCGGCCGGATTCTCAACGAGCGCACAGCGCTGGCGTTCGCCGAGCGCAGGGTGCGCTCGATGAGCGTCCGCTTCGCCCCGACCGTCCACGGGGACGGCGACAAGGGCTTCATGCACATGATCGTCGCCGCCGACCGGGCTGCCGGCTCGGCGGCCTACATTGGCGAGGGCATCAACCGTTGGCCCGCGGTCCATCGCTCCGATGCCGCCCGTCTTGTCCGACTCGGGATCGAGGGCGCGCCGGCCCGGTCTGTGCTGCACGCGGTGGGGGAGGACGGCGTCGCCATCCGCGATGTCGCCGAGGCGATCGGGCGAGGCCTCCGCCTGCCGGTCACCTCGATCACGGCCGAGCTGGCCGAGGCACAGTTCGGGTTCCTCGCCGGCTTCCTCGCTCTCGACATGCCGGTCTCCAGCGCCCTCACCCGCGAGCTGCTCTCCTGGGAGCCGTCGGGGCCGGGACTGGTCGCCGATCTGGATCAGGGCCACTACTTCGTCGCCACGGCGGCCTGAGCGCCGCGCCCCGGCACCGCCGTGCCAGCGCCTTAGAGCCCGGCGCGTCTCGTTTCAGGATTGCGATGTCCGCCGCTGAGAGGTGCGGACGTGCCCGACTGGGCCCCGTAGGCGGTCCCCTCCGCCCGTCGGTATCACGTACAGCCCGCGCCGGCGGTCAGAGGCCATGTCTGACCAGGCTCGTCACCGCCTCCACTATCAGCTGCACGGCCAGGGCCGAGAGCAGCAGCGCCAGCACCTGGGTCAGCAGACTGATCGCCGGTGGGCGGAGCAGGCGAGCAAGCAGATCAGCCAAGAGCAGGCCGATCGCGATGACCAGCACCACCGCCGCCACACCAGCAATGACGCTGAGGCGATCGATGACAGCAGGATTGCGGCCGGAGAGCACCATGATCGCAGCGATCGCTCCGGGGCCAGCCAGCAGGGGCGTTGCCAGCGGCACCATCGCGATGTTGGTGGTGGCGCCGTGCTCCATCTCTTGGCCGCGGAACATCTGCAGGCCGAGGAGCAGGAGCAGGAAGCCGCCGGCGATGGTGAGGGCCTCCACAGAGACGCCCAGATAGTCGAGCAGCAGCCGCCCGAAAAGGGCGAAGCCGGCGACCAGGATGCCAGCCGCGGCGGCGGCCTGGATGGCCGCCAGCCGGCGACCGGCCGGGCTGCGGCCGGCGGTGAGCGAGATGAAGTAGGGGGCCGTGCCGATCGGATCCATGATGACGAAGAGGGTCACGAATGTCTCCAGGAATGTCTTCCAGTTCACCGCCAAGCAGGCTAAGCCGTTCGGACTCTGGGAGTCTGTGACCACGCATCGGGCCGGGACTGACCGCTTCTCGCGATCCGTTCCAGTGAACCGTTTGGAAAATGGGCGCAGGAGGTGACCTCCAGCGTCCTGTTGACGGGTCACTGGCCGTCGCTTGACCCCCCTATGGCACTCACGGTGGACTTCAGCACACTGAGAGTGAAGTGATCAGCCGGTACCTGCTGGCGTGGTTGGGAGTGCTCGGGGTCGCTTTCGACCTGATGGGAGGCCTGTACCTGGCCTATGACCTGCTCGGTGGCCCCCGCGGTCCCCTGCGCACCATCATGCGGGCGGCGACCTACGCAGTGGTGTTTGGCGCCTTCTATACAGCCGGGCTCTTCGCCCCTTTCGGCCCGATCGCGGGTGTGGGGCTCGGCATACTCCTCGGGGTCGAATTCGGGCTCCGGCGAGGCGAGACTGTGAGCCTGCTCTTCGCAGTTGCCCGGGGGGCGGTCTTCGGCGTCGCCGGGTGGGCGCTCAACGGGGCACGCTTCGGCCTCCTGCTAGGCGTCATTACAGCCGTGGGACTCTTGATCGTCTATCGCTTGCGCTTTTCTGTCGCGCGGGATTACCCGTCGGAGAACGGGACGAGGTTTCGCCTTGAGGTGGCCAGGGCGCAGGCTGTGCGGGCGAGCGTCACAGCGGTTGCCGCCCTGATCGCCGGCATCGGGGCCGGCGCGGGCCCGGGCTACGCCATCCAGTTCGCAGTCCGGCTGGGGATCGTCTCCTGGGTCGCGGGCGTAGTGGTGGGCAGCACCACGCCCCGAGTGGAGCGGTGGGCGGACCGCCTGCCCGCACGCCGACTCGGCCTGGTAGGCGCGGTGATGATCTTCACGGGGTTGGCTGTCCAGTCCATCCAGTACTGGGTGGTCATCTTCGACCTCAGCGTCCGCTGAGTGGCCTCCGGGCTGGTGTACTCCGCAGTTTGTCGCCCCCGGCGGGGGAACCATGCGCCAATCTGGCCGGGGCCCCTGACAGTCCTCGCGCGCTTGAGGGATCGGAGGGGGCAAACTTAGAGCATGGCCACCGCAATCAAGCAGAAGTTCGTATATCTCTTCCAAGAGGGCTCCCAGGATATGCGCGACCTCCTGGGCGGCAAGGGCGCCGGGGTCGCCGAGATGACGCGGGCAGGCATGCCGGTGCCCCCCGGTTTCACCATCACCACCGAAGCCTGCCGCGAGTACTACAGGGGCGGCCGCAAGTTCCCGGCTGAGCTCTGGGGTCAGGTCGAAGCCGCGCTTTTGAGCCTGGAGGAGCAGACTGGCAAGCGCTTCGACGATGAGCAGAACCCGCTCCTGGTAAGCGTCCGCTCAGGGGCCAAGTTCTCGATGCCCGGCATGATGGATACGGTCTTGAACCTCGGCCTCAACGAGCGCACCTTGCGCGCCCAGAGCGAGCTGACCGGCGACGAGCGCTTCGCCCTCGACGCCTACCGCCGCTTTATTCAGATGTACGGCAAGATCGTCAAGGGCATCGACGGGGACAGGTTCGAGGAGGCTCTGACCGAGGCGAAGCAGCACGCCGGCGTCAAGACCGACCCCGAGCTCGCGCCGGACCAGCTGCGCGAGCTGGTCAAGGCCTTCAAGGCAATCTACGCGAAGGAGACGGGCGAGGATTTCCCCGATGATCCCAAGCACCAACTGCGGGGAGCCATCGAGTCAGTTTTCGCTTCCTGGAACACTCCCCGCGCCGTCGCCTACCGCCGCCTGGAGCGCATCCCCGACGATCTCGGCACCGCCGTCAACGTACAGATGATGGTCTTCGGCAACATGGCCGAGAACTCGGGCACAGGCGTCGCCTTCACCCGCAATCCGATCACCGGCGAGAGCCAGCTCTACGGCGATTTCCTGCTCAACGCACAGGGCGAGGACGTGGTCGCCGGCATCCGCGACACCGAGCCCATCTCCGCCCTCGGCCAGCGCATGCCCGAAGTCTTTCGCGAGTTCCAGGACTATGCCGGCAAGTTGGAGCAGCACTACCGCGACGTTCAGGACCTGGAGTTCACCATCGAGCGGGGCAAGCTCTACATGCTGCAGACCCGGAGCGCCAAGCGCACAGGCGAGGCGGCCGTCAACATAGCCGTCGCTCTGGTCGAGGAGGGATTGATCAGCCGGGAGGAGGCCGTCGCCCGCGTCGAGCCCCGCCAGTTGGAGCAGCTGATCCATCCTCGGGTCGATCCCTCCGCCAAGGCGGAGCCGATCGGCAAGGGCGTGCCCGCTTCACCGGGCGCCGCCACCGGCGAAGCCGTTTTCGACGCTGATCGGGCGGAGGAGTGGGGGCAGGCGGGCCGGGCGGTCATCCTGGTCCGGGTCGAGACCAATCCCAGCGACGTGCACGGCATGATCGCCGCCCGCGGCATCCTCACCTCGACCGGCGGCACCGCCAGCCACGCGGCCCTGGTCGCCAGGGGCATGGGCAGGCCGTGCATAGTCGGCGCCAGCGAGATCGTTGTGGACCTGAAGGCGAGGACGCTCAGCGCCGGCGGCGCGAAGGTGAGCGAGGGCGAGGAGATCACCATCGACGGCACCACCGGGAACGTCTTTCTGGGCAAGGTGCCCACCATCGAGCCCAAGCCTTCGCGCAACTTCCAGACTCTGCTGGGTTGGGCCGACGGCATCCGCAAGCTGGAGGTGTGGGCAAACGGCGACTATCCGCGCGACGCCGAGAAGGCGCGGGAGAACGGAGCCCAGGGCATCGGCCTCTGCCGCACCGAGCACATGTTCATGGAGGAGGAGCGGCTGCCGATCGTCCGGGCCATGATCATGGCCGAGACCACAGCGGAGCGCGAGAAGTACCTGGCCCAGCTGCTCCCCATCCAGCGGGGCGACTTCCACGGCATCCTGCAGGCGATGAGCGGCCTGCCGGTGGTCATCCGCCTCATCGATCCGCCGCTGCACGAGTTCCTGCCCAACTACGAAGAGCTGGTCGCGCGAACCTCAGAGCTGCGCGCCACAGGCCGCGAGCCCGAGCGACTCGCCGAGCTCGAGAAGGTGATGGCGCGGGTCGAGTCGCTGCGTGAAGCCAACCCCATGCTCGGACTGCGCGGCGTGCGTCTTTCCATCCTCTATCCGGAGATCACCCGCATGCAGGTGCGGGCGATCCTCGAGGCCGCCTGCGATTTGAAGCGCGAGGGTTCAGACCCCCGGCCGGAGATAATGATCCCGCTGGTGGGCACCCTGGCTGAGCTGCAGTCGGTGAAGGCCGAGCTTCTGCCGGTGGTCAAGGCAGTGCAGGAGGAGAAGGGTGTCGAGGTCCACTACAAGTTCGGCACCATGATCGAGATCCCGCGCGCGGCGCTCACCGCTGGCGAGATAGCGAGTGAGGCCGAGTTCTTCTCCTTCGGCACCAACGACCTCACCCAGACCACCTTTGGCTACTCCCGCGACGACGCCGAGAGAGCCTTCATAGTGCGTTATCTGGAGCAGAAGATCCTCAAGGTGAATCCGTTCGAGACCATAGACAGGCCGGGTGTCGGCCGCCTCATGGCACTGGCTGTGAAGGAAGGCCGAGCCAGCCGGCCGGACTTGGAGGTCGGCATCTGCGGCGAGCATGGCGGCGACCCCGATTCGATCGCCTTCTGCCACGAGCTGGGCCTTACTTACGTCTCCTGTTCGCCCTATCGAGTGCCGGTAGCCCGGCTGGCCGCGGCGCAGGCGGTGGCGGCCGAGCGGGCCGACTCGACGAAGTGACCTGAGCCCGACGACCAAGTGAGCTGAGCCACGCAGTTAACGGCCTGAGGTCGCCCAAGTGAGCTGAGCCGGGCAACCAAGGGCCTGAGGGCCTCCCCTGCCCATCTCAGGACCATGGGAACTGGGTTCGAGTGCGCGGGCGTGGCGGCTGCCGCGCCCTGCACCTGGGACAGCTTCACCACCAGCTCGACGTGATTATTGTGGGCGTTGGGATCGCTTACGGCAGAGCTGACGTCCGCCGAGATGCGCAGGGAGCCGAGGCTCACCAGAGCTCTGAGCGTCACCTTCATCGTGGCCGCCGCGCCGGGAGCCAGGCTGCCGACATCCCAGCGCCGGGGTTCGAGTTTGAAGCTTCCCTGGGAGGGCTGGGCGGAGACGAAGTGAGCGCCGGGCGCCGAACTGATCACCAGCACCCCGGTGGCGGTGGAGGGGCCGTTGTTGTTCTTGACAGTCAGTACGAACACCACTTGACCATCATCGTTGGCGATCAGGGTGAGGCTGGCGGCCAGGTCAGCCGACGGCGTGGGTGTCGGTGAGGGACTGGGCGTCGGGCTGGGTCTGGGTGTAGGTGAAGGGCTGGGCGTGGGGGTTGGAGTAGGAGTTGGGCTGGGCGTCGGGCTTGGACTCGCTGTAGGTGAAGGGCTGGGCGTCGGGGTAGGAGTAGGAGTTGGGGTCGGCGTCGGGGTTGGGGTTGGGGCGGGTGTCGATGTCGGTGTCGGCGTAGGCGTTGGATTGGCGGCCGGAGTGGGTGTGGGAGTAGGAGTCAGGGCCGGCGGCACGGTAGGTGTTGGTGAGGGTTGTGGGCCTGCCGCGGGAGTTGGATTGGCCGCCGGGTTGTTCGTCGATGGATTCGTCGCCGAACCGTTGCCCGAGTCGCCCGAGTTGCCGGAGTTGCCCCCGTTGGTCGGCGGCTGGCCGCTTCCAGGGCTCGGCACGGGCGTCGGCTCGGGTGATGGACCTGGCGGAGAAGGAGAGGCCGAGGGCTGGGGGGAAGGTGAGTTGGATGTCGCCGGCCCGGGAATCGTTGGCCCACCGCTTGGCGGCTCATGGCGGCTGGTCGCGTTCGATCTGGGACTGCCGGGTAAGCCGGGCAGTGACCCGCCGCTGGCGTGCCAGCCCCACAGTGCCCCGCCAGCGAGCAGCAGCGTGGTCGCCACAGCCAGGAGCACCCCCAGCGGTCCGCTCAGGGGCCCGGCGGCGCCGACAGCGCCCCCCGAGACATCCCTGCCGCCCCCGCCTGCAGCCGAGGCCGCGCCGCCTGCCGCGGCCATACCGCCGGCAAGCGACACGACAGCCGCCCAGTCCGCCGGCGGCGCCGGCAAAGCCCCAGTCTCGCGCTGGACAGTCTGCTCCAGCCACGATTCAAACGCCGCGTCGTCACTCATTGCCATCCCTATCCATCAACTTCCACGTTCCAGACTGGCTTCTCGTTCAGCCAATTCGTCAGCCCGGGCGCGCATGTGGCGCATCGCAGTGTGCAGTCGGGAGGCCACAGTGCCGCGGGGAATGCCCAGCATCTCCCCGATCTCCTCGTGGCGGAAGCGCTGGAAGTAGAAGAGGACCACCACCGCGCGGAGTTGCGGAGTCAGTCCCTGCATCAAAGTCCCGGTCAGATCGCGCGCTTCGGACGAATCGAACTGGCTCCCCTGCGGCACGTACATCCGCTGCGGCAGCATCCCGCGCAGCTTGCCGCTCCGCAGCTGGTCAATGGCCGTATTGATGGCTATGCGGTAGACCCAGGGCTTGGTCGAGCTCACGTCCGCCTGATGGTTCCAGCTGCGGAGCGCCTTGGCGAACGCCTCCTGCACGACGTCCTGAGCGGTGCTGGGGTCAAGGCCGATCCGCTGGATCGTGCGGTTCAAGGGTGCATACTCGGCTTCATAAAGAGCCGACAGCACCTCCTCCGCGCTGGAGTCACCCGCCTGATCCTGCCTCAGATCCGCTTGCCTGACACCCCTCGGGACGTTTTGGCTGGGATCCGGGGCCGCATATGTATCTGCCATCCCTCTGCCGCCGAACCGTCGACTTAGGCCAGAATAACCTACGCCGGGGCAGGGAGAACCAGTCCTCCGAACGCTGCTCACAACGGTCGGCGCCGCCTCCGGCTGGCGGCTGGTGGGCCGAACGGTTGGGGCACGGTCGGCCGCGAACGATTGGGGCGGACGGCCCTGGCGCCGGGGCCCGCCGTCTTCACAGGCGGTCTCACCCTCCGGCTCAGGGCGGAGAATACTCGGCGCTTCCATCGCCGGTCTACTCCAGGCTTCGCGATGGCCATCCACCGCGAGATCAGGCTGTCGGGGCCCGCGAGGTGCGCCAGCTGGCGCGTGCCCAGGAGGCGGTCAGGAGGGCGAGGACATGGCCGCGACAGGCGACACTGTCGGACGCGACCCAGCGCAGTCCGCCCTGGCTCCTCCAACCCTCCTTACGAAACTCAGCAGTCCGGTGAGGCGGCTGTGCTCTGTTGAGGGGGCGCCTCGAGGGGTACGTCGGTCATTACGACCGCTGCGGCGGCTGGAGCCGCTGCCTTGAACTGACCATCCGGCTCCGTGGGGCCGAACAGCCGGAGGCGGAAGTGGTCGTAAACGATCCGGCCGGTGGCTGCGATCGGCACCGCCACAAACATGCCCAGCACTCCGGCCAGGCTGAACCCGGCCACCAGGGCGACGATGACCACCAACGGCGGTAGCTGGACGGCGCCGCCGACGATCTTGGGGTAGACGACGTTCAGCAGTATGGTGCCGATCAACACGTAGGCGATCACCACCGCGACCGCCTGCTGCCAGCCGATCGAGAGTGCGACCACGACCGCCGGGATGGCCCCCAGAAAGGGGCCGAGGTAGGGGACCAGGGCCGTCACTCCCGCCAGCAAACCCAGCGCCAGGGCGTACTTGAGCCCGATCACCCAGACCGCCAGTCCGGAGACCAGACCGATCAGCGCCGCCACCACCAGCTGACCCTTGGCGTACCCGTAGAGCATCCGCTTGACCTCGGCCAGGATCGCCTCGACGTCCGGTCGGTACTCCGTCGGCGCGAGGCTGCGTAGGAAGCGGTTGATGCGACGGGCGTCGAGCGAGACCAGGAAGGTGATGATCAGCAGCAGGCCGATCTGGAAGAAGGTTCCCAGGGCGGCGACCGCGAAGCTCAGGGCGTTGCCGAACTGGCCAAGCAAGAACCCCTCCGCCCGCGCGCCCAGCAGTTGGGCAGTGCCCGAGAGGTCAACCCGGTAGCCGAAGATCACCGGGGCCGACCCTGCCAGCTTGCTGAGCTGTCCCTGAGCAGTATCCGCCAGCCCTGCCGATTGCGCCTGAAGCAGCGGGATCTCAGTCGTAAACAGGGGCACCAGCAGCGCGAACAGTCCGGCCAGTGCGAGCAAGATCGCGAGCAGTGTGACCAGGATTGCCAGTGGCCGGGAGAGGCCGATGCGAGTCAACCGGACGACCAGCGGCTCGATAACGAAGGCAAGCACGCCGCCCAGTACGAAGGGGCCCATGACGTCGCGCACCAAGATGAGGACCAGCACGAGGGCGGCCACCACCAGGAGGCCGAATACGGCCTGCTTGCGGGTCGACGCGTTTCGAATCTCGATCTGCACCGCCTCGGCGGCCTGCGTTTCGAGTTCCTTGCGAGCGCGAAGTCGGCCAAAGATGCTCCAGGGCACAGCTGATACCTTCTGTCACCGTACGCGCGCGGCAGACTCCCAGCTTGGACTAAAGCAGATGCCGACCGGTGCAAGGGACCGACCATCGGCAGCTCGTCGGCGGTGAAGCCCATGATGCCGGCCCAGCGCCAAGGCGCCGTCTTCACAAACGGTCTTCACACTCCGGCTCAGGGCGGAGAATACTGAGGGAATGGCGAGGTGGGCTCGGCCGGACTGG
This sequence comes from Candidatus Dormiibacter sp., assembly GCF_050999135.1. Lineage (NCBI taxonomy): Bacteria > Bacillati > Candidatus Dormiibacterota > Candidatus Dormibacteria > Candidatus Dormibacterales > Candidatus Dormibacteraceae > Candidatus Dormiibacter > Candidatus Dormiibacter sp. The sequence goes on from NZ_JBPCPN010000014.1 coordinate 16,232, forward strand.
CTCGGCGCGTCGGGCCGGCTGCTAGCCGCGCTGGCGGTTCTCGCGGTGTCATGTGGCGGCTCGGCTCCAGCCTCGTCGCAGAAGCCCGCCTCGCCGAGCCCGCGGGCGGCTTGCCGGCCCCTCAGCATCCCCGCGCCAAGCACCCACCTCGCCACTGCCGCCGTCGCGCCCGAGCCTGGCTACGCGCTCACTCGAGGCAGCGGCCCAGTCGGGATCAGCGTCGCTCGGGACGGCGTCGTGTGGACCCTTGGGGTCGGCGCCAACCGGATAGCTCGCCTGCAGGGGGGCCAGCTGACCGAATTCCAGCTGCCCGCCAGCGGACTCGGCTGGGAAGGCGCCGTCGGACAAGACGGCAGCTTCTGGTTTCCGGAGCGGTCCCGCGACGCCGTCGCAGCCATCGATGCCCAAGGACACGTAGTGGAGTGCAACCTGCCAGGGCAGTTCAGCAATCGCCAGCCGGCGGGGATGGCCTTCGATCCGGCGGGAAACCTCTGGCTCACTGAGTACGCCGGCAACCAGATCGACGTGATGCGCCCAGGTGGCCACTTCCAGGGCTTCTCTCTGCCCGGCAGCGGGAAGGCGCCGACCGAGATGGTGGCAGGGCCCGACGGCGCCATGTGGTTCAGGATGGCGGCGACGCAGTGGGCCGCATCACGGCTGAAGGTCAGGTCACCGAGATCGCCCTGGGCGGTTCCCACTTGGACCCGATCGGGCTGACCGTAGGCCCCGACCAAGCACTGTGGGTGGCTGAGCTGTCGGGAGACCGCATCGACCGGGTTGCGCTCGACGGCACCGTCGGCCACCACCCTGTGAGCCGAGGCGTCGGGGCGCAGGGCATCGTTGCCGCTGCCGACGGCAAGCTCTGGTTCACCGAGAGCCGAGCCAGCCGGGTGGGCAGACTCGATCCGGCGAGCGGCCAGGTGCAGGAGGACGCGGTCGCCACCGGGGCCTGGCCGGATCAGATCGCCGCCGGCCAGGACGGCTCCGTCTGGGTCAGCGAGTACAACTCCGATCGCATGGGACGCGTGATGTGAGCGGTGAAGTCACGAGTCGCCGCCCGCTGCTTCGCCCATGGGGCCTCGCCGCTGGCTGAAGGCATACTGGCTGCCTCATGCCGCCGCTGCGTGCTGACGACGCCGTGGAGCAGGTTCGTGCGCGTCTCAACCTCGTTGACGTCGCCCGTCAGCACGTTCCCCTGCGCAAGCAGGGCCGGGAATGGGTAGGACTCTGCCCCTTCCATCAGGAGAAGACGCCCAGCTTCGCAGTCAACGAACAGAAGCAATCGTGGTTCTGCTTCGGCTGCCAGCAGGGCGGTGACATCTTCGATTTCGTCCAACGCATTGAAAAGGTTGACTTCCCGGCAGCCCTTCGCATGCTGGCCGACACCGCGGGTGTCGAACTTCCCGAGCGGGCGCCTGGTGAGCGTCGCCGGAGCGAGCTGCGCCGCCGCTTGATCGAGCTCAACGAGCTGGCCGGGAAGTATTACCAGTACGTTCTCACCAGCCTCCCCGCCGGTGAGCCAGGCCGCCAGCTGCTCCAGCAAAGAGAGATCGAGGACGATGTCGCCACTCGGTTCGGCCTCGGCTATGCGCCAGGCGGCAGCGGGCTCTCGGCCTACCTGCGCAAGCGGTCACTCTCAGCAGCCGACGCGCAGCAGGCAGGACTCGTCCGGCGGGACGGGCTGGATGCGTTCCAGCAGCGGCTCGTCGTGCCGATTCGAGATGCGCGCGGCAGCATCCTCGCCTTCACAGGCCGGACGGTGCTGGCAGACGAGCAGCGCAAGTACATCAACACCCGCGAAACCGAGGTCTACAGCAAATCTCGCGTACTCTTCGCCCTTGACCTGGCGCGTCCCGTCATCGAGGAGCGCGGCCACGCGGTGCTCATGGAAGGCCAGTTCGATGTGATCACCGGTCACCAGCGCGGCGTCGAGAACGCGGTCGCGAGCTCCGGCACGTCGCTCAGCGAAGATCAGGTTCGCCTGCTGCGGCGTTACACGGACGAATTGGTGCTCGTCTTCGACCAGGACTCCGCAGGTCGCCAGGCCACCCAGCGGGCGACCGAGCTGGCGGCCCGGCACGGCCTTCACGTCCGCGTCGCCCGCCTTCCCAGAGCAGCCAAGGATCCTGACGAGTACCTCCGCTCGGGCGGCAGTTGGGGGGAGACCCTGGCCCAGGCGCGGCCGGGTTGGGAACACTGGATCCGCGAGGAGATCGCCGATCTGAGCCCCAGCCGCCCGGCGGACGTCGAGGTGGCAGTGGCCCGCATCCACGGCGTCCTGGCGCGCATCCCGGAGCCGGCCGTGGCCGAAAGCGTCCGCCAGGAGGCGGCGATCTGGTTCGGCATCGATCCCAAGCTGCTCACAGCTCCCGCCGCCCAGCGCAAGCCGGGCCGCGCCTCCTCGCAGCGCCCGGACGGCCCGAACAGCTCCCCGGTCCAGCCGGCTGGGAACGACCCTGCGTCGGCCAGACCACAGGCGGATCGGCTCTCGGGCCGCCTGGCCCACCTGCTTCAGGTGTTGGCGGTGCGTCCCGACGCCGCCCGCCTCGTGGCTGAGAAGCTGCCCCTGAACGAGATTGAGCCTGACGATCGGGAGGCGCTGGTGCGCGTGCTGGACGCGCTATCGGAAGGAGGCGTCGCAGCCCTGCGCCGGCGGCTACCGGACTTTCCGCCCGAGGAGCAGAACCTGGTGTGGCGAGCCTGGGCCGCAGCGCCGCCGCGCTGCGACGACGAACTGGTGCAGGAGCTCATCGAGAGGATCGCGCAGGCCGCCGCATCCAGGCGGCGATCCGCAATAATTGGGCGTCTTCTCGAAGCCGAGCGACGCGGGGACGAAGCAGCCGTCGAAGCGCTTTCGCGGGAATATGCGGTGGCGCTGAGTCAGCGGCAAGCTTGAGGGTTGGAGACCAGATTTGGCTAAGACCAAAGAAAAGGCGGAACCTCGACTCGAAGACCTGCTGATCCAGCAGGCGGAGATTCTGATCGTCAAGGGCAAGGAACAGGGCTTCCTCAGCCCGGACGAGGTGATGGACGGCTTTCCCCAGTTCGATGCGGGGAATCCTGATCAAGCCTTCCGCATCTTCGGGGCCTTCACCGAGATGGGGATCGAGATCTCTGCCAGCCCCGGCGACTTCGACGACAAGGACGATGTCGACGAGGAGACCCAGCTCGAGATCGCCATGATGGATTCGGTCTCGCTGGACGACCCCGTCCGCATGTATCTGAAAGAGATCGGTAGGGTCAACCTGCTCACCGCCGCTGACGAGGTCGAGCTGGCCAAGGCCATCCAGGCTGGATCGGAACTCGCCAAACAGCGCCTCACCGAAGCGAACCTGAGGCTGGTCGTCTCCATCGCCAAGAAATACATTGGACGCGGCATGTCCTTCCTGGACCTCATCCAGGAAGGGAATATGGGCCTGATCCGCGCGGTGGAGAAGTTCGACTACGAGAAGGGCTTCAAGTTCTCCACTTACGCCACGTGGTGGATCCGGCAGGCGATCACCCGGGCAATCGCCGATCAAGCCCGAACCATCCGCATCCCGGTCCACATGGTCGAGACCATCAACAAGCTCGTGAGGGTCTCCCGCAGGCTGCTCCAAGAGCTGGGCCGCGAGCCCTCGGACGAGGAAATCGGTGAGGAGATGGGTATCTCCTCGGAGCGGGTGCGCGAGATCATCAAGGTCTCACAGGACCCCGTCTCCCTGGAGACGCCGATCGGCGAGGAGGACGACTCCCACCTTGGGGACTTCGTCGAGGACAAGGAGGCCACGGCTCCCAGCGACGCCGCCTCCCTGACCATGCTGCACAACGAGGTGGAGGACATCCTGGACACCCTGACGCCCAGAGAGCGGCGCGTACTCCAGCTTCGCTTCGGCCTCATCGACGGCCATCAGCGAACCCTGGAAGAGGTGGGGAAGCGCTTCGGCGTCACGCGCGAGCGGATTCGCCAGATCGAGGCCAAAGCGCTCCGCAAGCTCCGTCACCCTTCGCGCAGCAAGAAACTGCGCGACTACCTCGAATAAGTCCGGCAGCCTTTCTTCGTGAGCTGTGCCGTGATCTCAGCCTAAGCACGGATGCCAGTCATCACCATCAGCCGCGAGTTCGGCGCCGGCGGCGAAACAGTAGGCGGCCTGGTGGCCACTCAGCTGGGCGCCGAGCTGGTCGATCGCAAGATTTTCTCCGAGGTCGCGCGGCGGCTGCAGCTCTCCGACGAAGAGGTGGAAGAGCACGAGGAGGCCGCCGGCAGCTTCCTCAACCGGATGCTCCGCGCGCTCGGGTCCGCCTCGGTGGAGTTCGCCGCCCCACCCGAGGCGGCTGCGTGGACGCCACCCTTCAGCGAGGTGGCGCCAGACACCCGCAGAGCCGTGCTGGAGATCACCCAGCAGGTCATCCGGGAAGCCGCCGCGACAGGCAATGCTGTCATCGTGGGCAGGGGCGCCGGCTTCGTGCTGCGCGATCACGGGGACCTGCTGAACGTGCTCATCATCGCACCCTTCGGGGTGCGGACTGCCCACATTTGCGAGACGAGTGCACTCTCGGTGGAGGATGCGCGGCGGCTGGTGAGGCAGGTCGACGCCAACCGCGTCGCGTACGTGAAGCAGCTCTTCGGCGCCGATCCGCTCAGCCCGGCGCATTACCACCTGGTGCTGAATACGGGCCGCCTCAGCTTTGAAGCAGCGGCGAACGCCATCATCGCGGTGGCCAAAGACCCGACCGGCCCCAGCCCGGCCTGAATTGGTCGCTTCGACATCCGCTCGCGCTGGCCATCGATGGGTGGATCGCCGTTCAGCAGTCCAGGGCTGGTCAGGTGGGCGCGGCGCTCGATAGGCTATGCAGGCGATGGAGTTCAACAGACCGAACTTCGTGGGCTCTGCTACCTCAGGAGTTGATGGAGCCAGCGAGGGCGGCCGGGTTAGTACGTTCCGTCAGCCCACGGCTCTGGCCCTTTACGCGGTCCCCCTCGTCCAGCGGATCAAGGACGGCGGCTATCAAGGCAAACTGACCGCCGCCCCGGCACTGGTCGACGGCCGCTGGGCCCTGCGCCTCACCTACGAAGGGGATGCCCCGACCGGCGTGCCAGCCCTCTGGCACGGTCACCATGTGGCGGTCCAACCGCAAGCTCCGGCGCCCGCGGTGGAGGGCCGGTCGGGTGCCTGAGTTCGGGCTCGATTCCAGCATCCGCGACGTGCTCGACAGACACCCGACCGGCCGCCAGATCCTCTGGGCCCACGGCTATGACGTGGGCGAGGGCTTCGTGGACGTGCTCTCGCAGTACCAGAGCCTGCGGGATGCGCACCGCGCAGGTCGCCTGCGGGACCTGCCAACCTTGCTGGAAGCCCTGAACGGCACCCTGCAGCCGAGCTAGTGTTCCAGGGATCTCAACTAGAATCAGGGGTCGGCACGGATCCGGGCTAGCTCAACGGTAGAGCAGGCGGCTGTTAACCGCAAGGTTCACGGTTCGAATCCGTGGCCCGGAGCCATCACATTACGGCTCGACTTTGGGAAGTTCCCAGGGCCCGCCGCCGAGTTCCCGTCCCACTACTTTACATAACGGTGGGACATAGCATATAGTGATGATGATGTTGTCAGCTTTTATGGTGCTCAAGGCACTCTAGGGAGGTCTCCAGTGGCAAGCATTATCTGGATCGTCGTGGCGGTTCTGGTGGTTCTCTGGCTCTTCGGGTTCTTGGTGGCCCACGTCGGGGGCGACCTGATCCACATTCTGTTGGTTCTCGCCGTGATCGCGATCATCTACAACCTCGTCGTCGGTCGGCGGGCCGTCTAGCGAGAGGCAAGACCTGAAGGAGGCCGCCCGGACCGGGCGGCCTCTTCGTCGTTTAAGTGGGCTGGCTGCCGCCAGGGACGGTCATCCCGCAGGGCGCTCTTAAGCTGAAGCTCTGACTATGCAGAGCGTTGATGGCCTCCGACTTGTCGGCAGTGGTTCAGTGTCCGAGCCGCTGCCGGAGCACCGAGCGGAAGATCTGATCGCGGAGGGGTTGGGGCGCCTCAACCTGGCCGGTCGCAAGGTGCTCGTCATCATCCCGGATGGGACGCGCACAGCTCCCATCCCCTTGCTCTACCGCGTGCTGACCGGTCACCTTGCCGGAGCGGCCGCCCAGCTTGACTACCTGATAGCTCTCGGCACTCACCCGCCGATGACAGATGCCGCCATCGACGCCATGCTCGGCTGTTCTGCTCGGGAGCGGGGGGGGGGGGGGGGGGGGGGGGGGGGGGGGGGTGGGGGGGGGGGGGGGGGGGGGGGGGGGGGGGGGGGGGGGGGGGGGGGGGGGGGGGGGGGGGGGGGTCCCTCCCCCCCCCCCCCCCGCACCGTTATTGCCGCGTGCGCCCCCGGAGGTGCCGATGAAGCTTTCCCTGGAGAAACGCCGCTGGGTCGCGGCCTACGCCTTCCTGCTGGTGCCGATCCTCTTCTTTCTGCTGATCCGTATCGCCCCCACCCTCTACGCCTTCAACGTCAGCCTGCACGATTGGGATCCGATCGCCCTGGAACACCCCTTCGTCGGGCTGAAAAATTTCCAGCAGCTCGGTGGCGACAAGGTCTTCTGGGCCGCCATGCGGAATACCTGGCTCTACGTCCTGGTCACGGTGCCGGTCAGCCTGATTCTGAGCCTGCTGATCGCCCTCGGCCTGCAACGGCTGACCCGTTTCGTCGGTTTCTATCGCCTCCTCTATTTCATCCCCTACATCACCTCGCTGGTGGCCGTCAGCTGGGTCTGGCGCTGGCTCTACGCGTCCAATGGCATTTTCAATGAGGTGCTGCGCACGGTCGGTATCGGCCCGCAGCGCTTCTTGCTCGGGCCCGACCAGGCCCTCTATTCGATCGTGGCGATGACGATCTGGCAGGGGCTCGGCTTCCAGATCATCATCTTCCTCGCTGGACTGGAGAGC
>NZ_JBPCPN010000057.1:0-27621 GCF_050999135.1 Candidatus Dormiibacter sp.
ACTTGTCGATGACGTCCTTGGCGCCCGGGGAGAAGCCGCCGATATAGAGCTGCAGGGAGTCGGCGATCGTGTTGGGGTCGTCGAGCAGCTTGGTGAAGGTCAGCGGGCTCGTGTTGTAGAACTGCTCCCCGGCCACGGCCTGGAGGACCGGCTCGATGTTCTCGATCCTGCCCGCGAGCTGCGTGTGCCTCTCCAGGACGGCGCGCTTAGAGGGCTCAAGGACACAGTCCAGACGGCGGATCACCGTCAGGGGCAGGATCACCCGTCCATACTCCGACTGTTTGTAGTCGCCGCGGAGCAGGTCGGCCACGCTCCAGATGAACGCGGCGTGGCTGCGGATGATCTCGGGGCCGGATCCGAGCGCCGGCCGCGTCACAACTGTCATGGGCGCAAGGGTAAGCCGGATGGCCGCCGTGATGCGGCTCGCTTAGCTATCACGTCTCCCTTTGTGGGACGGCCCCTCCGCGGAGTCGCAGAGGACATTGGTTCTCGGCGTCGCCCAGGATTCGGGAGGCGGCTCTCTAACAGACCCCGGCCGGGTTGGTCGACCTTCGCGGGCGGGAGCGCCCGTACTTCGCGCGGCGCGTGCTGGAATTCCTCAATTAAGCCGCTTCCTCCCCCAACACCGCAGATCCATCGGGTGGTCCGGATAAGCGCCTGTAAAGGGCTGCTATCAGTAGCATTCTCTGGCGCCTCGCGTCAACGGCGAGCTCTGCGGTCCGGCGGCTGAGTTCGCGACCTGATAGCGCCGCTGTCGGATTGAGCTGCGGAGCGGTTGTCGGGTTTACTCAATTGACGCACTTTGCGCCGCCGCTGGGCAGGCAACGGAGCGGGGTGTACCCGATCAAGAGCGAGCTGGCGCGCCGACTCAAGCGCCGCCGCCAGCTTCCGGACAGCGCGCCAGTAGGCCGCGCTCTCGGCGCCACTCCAGCCCGGCAAGCTGCCGCCCTCCCCCACAACGTCGCCTTGAGCGCCGGTCAGAAGGCAGGCGGCTTCAAGCTCGGTCAGATCGAGTAGGAGCCGAGGGCGGCGGCTATACAACCCTCGCTCCCCAGCCGTGTTTACGCCTGGCGGAAACCCTCAAGTCCCTTCTCCCGTCTTCTGCGCCCCGCCGAGGGATCGCGCTTGACCCCGGCCTTGGCCGCTTCCTCCCAATCCACGTTCCGCGCAGCTTCAAGTTGCTCTCGTGTCAGGTGACGAGCCCCGTCTGCGCGTTCCGCTGAAATGGATCAGCCGTCCGGAGTTTTGGATCACCTCGGGGTCGAGGTCGCGCAGCGACCGACGTGAGGGGCGAACATCCTTGTGCGCGGTTTCCATATACCAATGTCCGATTACAAGGCCATCGATAGCTCTGCAGACGTGCAGGTCTGCTGGGTGCTGGGACGTCTCGGTCTTGTGTCTGAGGATCCCGGGATCGAGGAAGTGATTCGAGCGGCCAGGGTGCTGCGCCCCGACTTTCCAGGCGTCTTTGATCTGTCCCTCTGGCGAATCGGCCGCACCCTCTGCCGCCCGGCAAATCCGCGCTGCGGTGAGTGCGAGCTCAACGACCTTTCGCTGATCTCCAGAAGCTTGGCGGCACTGCATGATTAGGGACCGATACCACCGATGATTACGACGCCAAGAAAGCACAATGGCTGAAGCGACTATAGGCGGGGGTTTGGGGCCTGGGCGATCATGAGCTCGTATCAGCGGCATCATCGCCTCCAGCGAGAGAGCTGGCAGCGTCTGGCGCATCCAACAGATGCGCGCGCCAGCGCCTCGCATTCTCGGCAAGGTCTGCATGTGCAGCATCAACGTTCACTCTGTTCGCGACGGCGGTGAGTTCTTCGGATAGAGCGAATGCTGCTAGTACGAATCTCGCGGACGAGTCGATCACCTTCGCATTTAGGGGACCGCCATGAGTGAGTGCGTTACGAGAGCGTTGGGCGCGATGGCGGAGCCGGTCCCAGTCCTTCTCTGTGGCGTCGACCCACTTCCGCAGCCCGTCTACAGTGCTGGTCCGCTGCGCGAGCATGATCAGGCGGCTGCCCCAGACTGAGTACGGAGAGAATAGTTCCGCGAGCTGCGGGAGGAGACGGACGCCTGCGGGGACACTTACTTCATAACGAAGGTGGTCGACCGTTCTCACTACACTCGATAGGAGCTCCGCTGCTGTTGCTCTCGCAGATGGGTCTATCTCTGGCGGCGACATGAACCTGGTGCGAAGGCAATGGCGCAGCGCCAAGACGATGCGCTCGAAGAGTTGATGACGCGCCCATGCCACCTTCCAGAAGTCGTCGAGGTACTGCCACCAACTCGGATCGTCGATTCCCGCTTGCACAGCGACGCGCTCTAGGACACGCACATCGAGCATTAGGCGCGGCGCAGCAGCGAGACCAGCCGCATGGCGGAACCAGGTCAGCGCTTCAAGCGTGTCGAGGTGCTCCGCGTGCCAATCGGCGTCGCTGAGAGCGGTCGCTGCGAGCGACTGCAACTCGTCGCCGATCGTCTCCTGGGCCAGTCGTCCGAGTGGGATCAGGTCCCTCGCGTAATGTGAGCCTCCTGAATAGCGACCGTCGACGAAGTGGATGTAGTCATCCAGTGGCGTCCACGCCGTTGCGTCTTCGATGGAGGTTTTGAAGACGGCCGCCTCAACGAGTGTTCTTGCGAGTTGGCGGGCCTTTGAAGGCGCATCGGCGAGGATGCGGGTGCCCAAGTCAACCCTCGCCATGACCACGTTTCCCTGTGGGATGTCGTGCTCGCTGAGGTGGTTTCTGAACAGCTCTGGGGGCAGCGGCGTAGCGGCTGCTCCGGCTGCAACGGCGCTGCGGATGAGATCCGCCTCGTAGAACTGAACGGCACCAACCGTGACCCCAGGGTGTGCTCGCACGCCAGCATGATCGAAAGCGACCCATACGACGTGTTGGCGAGGCTCCGGTGCGGCAACGACGAGTCGTTCGCAGAGGGTCTCCCGTTCGTCCTCCGTCAACCCGCCTGCTGCGTCTGGCGACGGCCAGACCAGATCCGCTGTGACGTGCTCGTCGCCGAGCAGCAGGCGAGCCTCAAGCTGCCACAGAGCTCCGTCGGCGAGCACGCCCTCGGCGACGCGCATGGTGCTGTTAACACTCCGATCGGCGCGGCTTAGCATGTTCACGAGGCAGTCGGCGCGGAAGCGAAGCGTGTCGAGGTTCACCGGCGCCTTGACGGCATCGACGAGGTCGCGCCATACGGCGGTCAACGCGTCCTGCTGGTGCAGCGAACCCTGGAGTCTCGTAAGAGCCTCGACCGCGGCGTGTCGCGAGTTGTCGTCAGGAGCTTCGCGTCGATTGCGGAGCGGACCGAGCGTCTCGCGCACGGCGAAGGTAACCGGAGCGATGGCGGCAGAGGCGCGGTCCGAGGGCATCGATAGTGGCGTCCGCGTCATCGAAACAAGAGGTCCACGACCGCATGTGCTGCCACTCGTACGGGCGCGGGTCGCTGAGCCACGCAATCGATTCGTCGATAGCCGTGTGAGGCTCAAGCAGCACACCGGAGTGCGCGTCGCTCACGGCATCGCGGAGCAGGTTCGGGAGCAGGTCTATCCAGGTGCGTGGCATCCGGCAAGCTAGGAGGAGTTTCCTACGCCTTCAGCCAATGCCGGGAGTCGCAGCCAAGCCGCTGAGACCACGTGTGGGACGGTGCGGTAACTGACTACGCGCCGCCTCCCAAGCGCCGTCATTGAACCCGATGCGGATGATGGATCGCGCGCTGATTGGCAACCTCGATCCGCATCGCGCAAAGGACCTGTTTGGCTCGATTCGAGTGTTGCCGTTAGCCGGATCTCGCAGGCCCTCCCTCAGCCGGCGACGCCGAGCTTAGGCCTGGGGGATTCGAGCTCATTGCTGAGCCCCCTTCGCCTGATCTCCGCTCCTACCGCTGCCGGTTCTCATCGCGCCACTCAGCCCAGGCGCGCAGAACACCTCCGGTTATCTGGGCCAGCATGGTCGGGGTGTCGATCCGGCCCTGGCCGCGGGCGAAGGTTGCTCGTCGAGCGTCGAGCCCTGGCCTGCACTCGGGCGGCACGAGGTTTCGGAACCGCTCGTCGAACTCGCCCTCGGTCATAGAACAAGCCTAACCGACGCGCCTGATATCCAGGGAGGTAAACGAACGGCAGCGTTGACGCGCGTCGATCTTTTGCTCGGGAAGATACGATGGTAGCAGCGATGCCCAGGACTGGCCGCAATGATAAAAGCCTTCGACGAGTACCTCCCGAAGTCCTGGCCGAGGCGTCCTGGGAGCATCTGCGACAGCGCATCCATGATCACGATGGTCTCGACCATGATCTGCGGCGCCGGGCGCTCATCGCACTCGGAGTTTTGCGGTCTGTTCTGGGGGAGACGTGGCCTCCCGGCGTGTACGGGAGAAGGAACGGAGTTGCCGAGTGTCTCTCCAACTACGCACCGCACGCCATCGCCTCGATGACGAGGATCGGAGAAGCGCTCGGGGACCTACGGCCGGTGAACGGGTGGGTTAAGGTGGTGGGCAGGGTTGGAAGCAGCGCAGAGAATGAATCGAGCGGTGCCATCGCCGAAATTCTCGTGGCGCATCGCGCCTGGCGCCTTGGTTTTCCGCTTTCCTTCGACCCGCCGACCGAGGGCGCGCGCCATGCGGACGTACGGGTGGGACAAGCCGACGACCCGGCCACCTTGTACATCGAGGTGTGCGTCAAGGAACCGCTACCAGAGATCGCCAGGAGCACAGAAGCCCTCAAGCATTCGGTGATTCCGATGTTCGATGAACCAAGTCTGAATCTTGCGAAAGGGGGCGCGTTCGAGCGGGCTCCTGAAGCATCGGAGATCGGCCCTCTCGCTCAGAGAGTCAAGGCATTCATGACAGATGCCGCGGCTTCCCAGGGGATCCAGACCTTGTCGGTGCCCGGTCTCCTGGAACTACGGGCGATTCGCTTTGATGAGCCCGGGTATCAAGAGGCGGTAGTTGCCCGGCTCGTCGGCGATTTTCGTGGGATCGTTTTTCAACACTCGCCATACTCTAGGCTCATGAGCGCGGTGCATTCCAAGGCTGCTCAGCTGCCGTCGAGTGGTGCGGGCCTGCTGGTGATTTCGCCTCCGAGTTTTCTTGGCCAGCCTCCGCCTATCGAGCAGTTGGTTGCTGCGCTGCGCGCCGAATTAACCCGCATGCCTCATGTGGTGGCGCTCGCTCTTATGTGGCGTCAGCTAAGGCTACCGGCTGAGGCGCGAAGGGAGGCGGTGAGTGAAAGCCTACTCATCCAAGAGGTCGTTCATCCACCAGTCGTCGAGCGCGTGCTCTTCATCCCTCATCCCGCGGTTGCTTCAACGAATGAACCGCTCGCGCGGGCGTGCGCGATCATGTGTGGCGGCCCGACAGTGGCGGGGGCGTAAATCCCAGCGGCATGGCTCCGACGCTAGCTAGCTAACTTACTTAGCAGTAACCTCGGTGCACTTTGGGGCGGCTAGAAAGATGAGCGATAGGTGCCCTCCTCACCCACTCGAGTCTGGCGCTGGCTGTCCTGCTGGTGTCGCTGCTTCTCACTGTTTCGGACCGGACCTTCGGCGCGGCAGCCCTTATCACGACCCATAATGCATGCCCTCCCTGCAGGGTTCGACATCAACTTTCGGAACACGCGCGGCGTGGTCGTGTCCCTGGTCTCGCGATCCTCTTCCGGGCGGTCGCGGCCTGGCTCGTCAAGCAGCCGGGTACGCCCCTGTTCCGGGTAAGCCTAAGCGACGAGGCGGCCGAGCTGACGCTCCCGGTCCGCGCGCTGGCGTGGGAGGAGAGGCACCCGTAGCGGGCCACCCCGCCGTTCTCAATCGACGGAAGGGCGAACAGCCAAGATTCCCTATCGACTAGAAGCGCCACTCAATGCTGACCCGCTCGGGATCGAAACGGGGGCGGCCGCGGACGATCGCTCGGTTCACAACGATGCGCTTGATGACGGCGGAGAGCACGGCCCGCCGCTGATCGAGGCTGAGCCGCGGCCAGTTGTCGCGCAGCATTCCCGGCCGCGTTGCGTACGCATCCAGCGCCGACACGGCCGCCATCTGTCCAAACTGTTTCCTGAGTCTTTGTTGCTCGTGCTGGATGATCGCCGTGGCGCGCTCGAACGCTCTTGGCGGTAACCGGCCCTGTGCGTAGCTCTCAGCCGCCGCGTCCAGCCGGCGGTCCAGCTCCTCCAGCTTGGCAACGAGATCCGTGGCCGCCCCGCCCTGCCATTGCCCCGTCACCATCGAGGCCAAGTCCATGGTGTCCGCGACGCGGATGGTTGCCTCGGTGACTAGGCTCTCCAGGCCGACGGCGTCGATGCTGACGCGGCCGCAGGCGCGCCCACTCGGACAGCGCCAAACCTTAGTGGCAGCCGCCTCGAGGCGAGCGCGGCTATGGCCGCCGCTGCGCACCATTGTCGCACCACAGCTGCCGCACTCCAGGAGACCTGTGAGCAGGCTCCGGCGGCGTGGCATTCTCCCAGCCGCCCCACGTTCCAGGAGAACAGCCTGAAGCAACTCCCAGCGCTCGCGCGGGACAATGGCCGGCCAGCGCGCCGTTCCAAGCACCACCGGCCGGGCGTAGCTGGAAGGTCCGTTGCGGGCTCGGATCTCGGCCCGAAAACCGACGAGGCCAGCATGGCGGGGGTTGGCCATGATCTGGCGCACGTTGGCGGGCGTCCACTTCGCCTGACCAGTCTGGGGCTGCCTGACGCCGGCTGTATTCCACTGCCGAGTGATGTCGCTCATCGAGGTTCCTGCCAGCAGCGCTTCGACGGCTTCGCGGATGACCGCCGCCTCCATGGGCTCTGGCGTCATACCGTCGATCCAACCCAGAGCCCGCGGGCCTCCGTGGGGTCGGCCCTGTTCTCGGGCTTGCTGCTTGGCTCGCTTTATGCGACGCGACTTGTCGTCGCTCTCCTTGGCCGCCATGGCAACCAGAACCCGCGCCATCGCTCTGCCGTCCGAGTTGGCGAGGTCAATGTCACCGCTGTGCACGCTCACCACCTGGACCCGGCCCTGGTCGGCGAGGTCGATCCAGTCCTCCAGCTCGCGTGGCTGACGGTAGAGGCGATCAATGTGATAGACGACGACTCGGCTGACCTCACCCGACCCGGTCGCCTCTAGCATGGCCCGATAGGCCGGGCGGGGCTTACGGCTGTACCGGCTGGCAGAGATGTCGTTGTCGACGTACTCGGTCACCGGCTTCCAGCCGTTCCGGCTGGCGAGGGAGCGGCAGTCCTCGAGCTGACGGCTGACGCCAGCACCATCCTGACGATCGAGGCTGATGCGAGCGTAGATGGCTGTGGTCACACATCTGTTATATTAGCTTGAACGCTAAGGCCACTACAAACGCAAGGGCGCCGATTGAGCCGACCAGCGCCTGTCCGATCAGCGTCCAGCGGTGGAGGATGTCTTGGATGGGGGCAACGTCGGGTGTCATGAGAACCTCCAGAGAATGAAATGGTCTGCTGGAGGACACTTTGGCGCCACGCGTTTTGGGCATCAACATCGCATGTGAAGACCGCGTGGATGCCGGCCCGGCCGCCGGTGAAAAAGATCGTCCGACGGCAGGACCCCTGTGAAGGGGCTGGGCTGCTACTTGCTCGAGTTGGCGGCCGCCTCGCCTGACCCGATCGGGCCTGCTTACTCTTGACCAGTGACTTATTGGTCACCTATTATTCAAGCGTGGACGACGATCGGGTGTTCAAGGCGCTGGCGGACCCCACCCGCCGGCTCCTGCTCGACTGGCTCTTCGAGCGTGACGGCCGCACGCTCAGCGAGCTTGCTGCCGAGCTGCAGATGACCCGGTTCGGCGTCATGAAGCACCTTCGTGTGCTGGAGGAGGCAGGGCTCATAGTCACGCGCCGCTCGGGGCGCGAGAAGCTGCACTTCCTCAACGCGGTGCCGATCCGGTTGATCCACGACAGGTGGATCGACAAGTACACCGAACGCCGGGTCTCGGCGCTCACGAACTTGAAACGCCATTTGGAGGAGACCGATGCAGACGAACCTGACCAGCACGAAGACAGTGCTCGAGACGGCTAGGCCTTTGGCGGGGGCCTGACTGGCGTGTGTCCCCAGCCGTGGGTCAGTAGTTCACAGTCGGTGATGTAGCAATCAAGGCGGGTGGCCGGGATCGGCCGCCCGCCGCCCAGCTGCGTTCTTAACAACCTGGGCTGCCTTTGGCAAACCGGCTCCTCACGCTGGATGCATGAGCACTATGACCATGGTCGCGGAGACGCGTCGAGCAAGCAGCGCCTCGTTCACAGGCTTTTCGGCCAGTGCGTTGGATTTCCTGAAAGAGCTGGAGTCCCACAATGATCGCAACTGGTTCCGGCAGCACGGGTCGGACTATCGACGGCTGATAACCGAGCCCGCCTGCGCCCTCATCACCAGCTTGGCGCCGCTGCTTAGCAGCAAACTCGGCGCGCAGCTCAGGGTCGAGCCACGACCGGGCGGCTCGCTGCTTCGTCCCCAGCGAGACGCTCGCTTCACGCCCCAAACTCCCTACCGGCCTTACCTGGAACTGTGGTTCTGGGAGGGCGAGGGCCCGAGCCGCCTCCATCCCGGCTACTTCCTGCGCGTCGCCCCAACTGCGAACTGGATGGGTGCGGGGCTGAGGTCCTTCCCGCCTGAGACGCTGGCCGCCTACCGGCGCGCCGTCGACGAGCCTAACTGCGGCTTGGAGCTGGCGCGGCTGCTCAGGCGCCTCGAGGGCCGAGGTTGGCAGGTCGACGGCCCCAATCTCAGTCGCGTGCCTACACCGTATCCGCAGGATCATGAGCGGGCAGGCCTTCTCCGCCACACGGGACTTGTCGTGCAGAGCTCCGATCTGCTGGCGGAGGCGCTCTTCGTCCCCGAGCTGCCGATCCAACTGGTCGAGGCTTATCGCAGCCTGAAACCGCTCCACCGGTGGCTGGTCAACCTGCAGGCCCGAACCGTCGTGCCGCCACCATCAGTCTGCGATTCTCGAGAGCTGGTTGGAAGCGACGAGATCGCCCGGGAGGCCTCAACCCGTCTGCAAAGTCCTGCACCGTTGGCGGTCACCACGGCACGCACGCCCCGCAACAGCTCAAGGACGCCGGCCGCCCTCGAAACCTAGCGACCAGAAGTGGTCTTAGATGCGATCAGCTGCTGCTCGAAGGCGTCGGCGGCTGCTCTCGGCCCCCCGGCCGCCGCGAACCCGTCGGCAACCCGTTTGGCTCCGTCCGCCTTACTGACGGCTTCCAGGACTTTGCGTCGCAGGCGGTCGGGGGTGAGTCGCTTGGCCGGTAGTCGTGTACCGGCGCAGGCAACGTCCACCCGCCGCGCGACCTCGAGCTGATCGCGCCGAACGGTACGGCGCAGACTGGCACGCCCCGCGCCAGTGCTTTTTGGGTTGCGCCCATGCCGCCATGCGTCACTGCGCATACGGCTCGATCTAGCACCGCCCCGTGCGATATGAAGCGCTCCACCCGCGCATTGGCTGGTACAGCCAGGCGCGTAGGGTCGCCGGCGGGCATGGTGGCAACGACGGTGAACGGCTCAGCCGCGAGAGCCTCGAGAGCAGCCAGCACCAGTCGGCCGTCGTCCTGGAATTCGGACGAGGTGGTGACCAGCACAATCGGACCGGTGATCTCCTCCAGCCAGCGCGGCGCTGGGGCTGGCGGATCCCAATCGCAGGGGCCCACCATGACTACCGAGTCGGCCAATCGCTGCGCGGATACTCGAACGGCTCAGCTGTCATGTAGATGACCAGGGGCGGCCGGAGGAACATCTCGCCCACGTGGGCGAGCGGCGCTAGCCCCATGCGGTTCCGAACGTCATTGAGGGGCGGCAGCATCGTTCGCTCGATCGTTCCCGACACGATCGGCCGCAAGATGCGGTTGCGCAGCCGACCTAGCGATCCGCGGGCTGGGGCCAGCCCAGGCCCGAACGGCGGTACGTCACGCGATGGAAGGGCCAGCGGATAGGGGCAGAAAGTCGCCCACGGTCCTCCCCAGGCCTCGGCTGCCGCGAGGCCACCCCAGCTGTTGATGTCCACCAGCAGCGCGTCAGGTTGCACTTCCGCGATCGCCTGCCGGAGATCGGGGCCGTCGTGTTCGGCGCGCGCCAAGAAACCGCGCACGGCGCGGCCGAGCGCTGCTCGCGGGTTGCTGGCCCGCCAATCGTCGAGCGAGATTTCCTCCACGCGCTCGCTGATTGGGGCTGCGTGGAAGCCGCGAGCCTGCATCAGCTGCACCTGCGCAGGAAGTGTGCGCAGCGCGATCTCGTGTCCGCGACGGCTCAGGTCATCGAGGATCGGAGTGAGTGGAAACAGGTGACCCTGCGCCGGGGAAGTGTAGGCGAGGATGCGAGCCATTACGATTCCTCCAGCAACGGATTCAGGAGCTCGACCAAGGCGAGCTCGGTCTGGCTGCGACTCAGTGCGGCATCGCGCCGGAGAAGCTTCCAGGTATAGACATCGCAGATCGCCACGAGCTGGGCGAGCCGGCGCTCCCGCTTCAGCCCCTGAGTCTTTGCGGGGGCGCTCGCAAAGAACCGCGCACACCAGTCTCGGTGGACGGTTCGGCCCTGATCGGCGATCGGCCGCAGCGCGGGGTTGTGCCCCTCCTCGGCCAGCAGCATGAGGACGCGATCTCCTGTGGTCTCGTAATGGTCAACCAGAACCCGGATGGCGCTGGCGGGGTCGCCGGGAATTGCTTTGTCGCGCTGCCGGCGAATCCTCTCTGACTCGCGCGCACCTGCCGCCGCGACAAGGCCATCCCGGCCGCCGAAGCGGCGAATCACCGTCTGCACTGTGACACCGGCGCGCCGGGCGACCTGATCGAGGGAGATGAGGTCGGTCGGCAATTCCCAGAAGACCTCCACAGCCGCGTCGAGGATGCGCTCTGAGGTCGCCGCCGAGCTTTGGGCGCGGGCAATCATGCGATACGGGCGCCGGCTTGGTGCTTTGATGTTAAGAATACTAACATGAATTTACGCCTGGGCCGGCTGTCTACTGAACAGTCCAGCGGGTCTCGGCCGGCGTCGTCGAGCTGCGGGCGCGGTGACGCATCGCCAGGCCCCAGACGCGCAGTATCTGCGATTCTGGAGAGGTGGGCGACCTCAACAGCTACCGCCAGAAGCGCGACTTCCAGTCCACAGTCGAGCCGGCCGGTGACCGCCAAGCAAGACTGACGCCCAACCAGGGCCAGCTGACCTTCGTGGTGCAGGAGCACCACGCCCGCCGTCTGCACTGGGACTTCCGCCTGGAGCGCGACGGTGTACTCGTCTCCTGGGCGGTGCCGCGTGGAATCCCTCACGACCCCAAGCGCAACCACCTGGCAGTCCACGTCGAGGACCATCCGCTGGAGTACGGCGGCTTCGAGGGCGAGATTCCCGCCGGCAACTACGGTGCCGGGCAAGTAAGCGTCTGGGATCGCGGCACTTACGAGACGCACAAGTGGGAGCTGGACGGTAAGAAGAAGGAGGTCATGGTCACGCTGCACGGCCAGCGCGTCGAGGGCCGCTATGTGCTGTTCCAGACTGACGGCAAGAACTGGATGATGCACCGCATGGATCCACCCCAGAAGGCAGACTTCGAGCCGGCGCCCGAGCAGGTGGTGCCGATGCTTGCCAAACTGGCCGCCGGCCTGCCCACGCCAGAGGAGGACTGGGCCTACGAATTCAAGTGGGACGGCGTCAGGGCGGTGGCCTTCATCGATGGCGGCCGGCTGCGGCTGGTTACGCGGAATCAGGAGGAGGTGACGGCGCGTTACCCGGAGCTCCGGGCCCTGGCCGAGGCTCAGGGTGGTCGCACGATGGTGCTGGACGGCGAGGTGGTGGCACTGGGCGAAAACGGGGCACCCAGCTTCGAGCGACTGCAGCAGCGCATGGGCCTCACAGCGCCGGCACAGATCAGGCGGAAGCAGGCCGAGGTGCCTGTCGCCTTTCTGATCTTCGATCTCCTGCACCTGGACGGGGAGAACCTCATGCCAAGGCCGTACCAAGAGCGCCGGGGCAGGCTGAAGAAACTTCAGCTGGCGGGAGCCACCTGGCAGGTGCCCGAGCACCAGGTCGGCGGCGGCGAAACCATGCTGGAAGCCAGCAGCCGGCTTGGCTTGGAGGGCGTGATGGCCAAGAAGCTCGACAGCGCCTACGACCAGGGGAGGCGCAGCGGCGCCTGGCTCAAGATCAAGAACCATTGGCGGCAGGAGCTGGTGATCGGCGGCTGGATGCCCGGTGAAGGACGACGGGCTGGCAGTGTCGGCTCACTGCTCGTGGGCTATTGGGAGGGCGGGAACTTCGTGTACGCAGGCAAGGTCGGCACAGGCTTCACTGATAAGACGCTTGACCAACTGCAGGCCCTGCTCGAGCCGCTGGCTAGTGGTACCTCACCCTTTACGACCGGCAAGACGCCCCGGGCGGTGCGGTTCGTGGAGCCGGTTCTGGTTGCTGAGTTCGAATTTGCCGAGTGGACCAAGGGCGGTCAGCTCCGCGCTCCCGCCTTCAAGGGTCTGCGCCAGGACAAGGACCCCAAAAGCGTCGTTCGGGAGATACCAACCCGATGAGCCCCGCGTCGAAGCCCGTGGAGGTGCGGGTGGAAAATCGCCTGCTGAAGCTCAGCAACCTGGACAAGGTCCTCTGGCCTGAAGCCGGCTTCCGCAAGGGTCAGATGATCGAGTACTACACGAAGATCGCGCCCGCGCTGCTGCCTCATCTGAAAGGCCGGCCGCTGACCTTGAAGCGCTATCCCGACGGCGTCGACGGCATGATGTTCTACGAGAAGAACTGCCCCAAGCACCGACCGCCCTGGGTGAAAACCGCCAAGGTCTGGTCCCACGGAAACAATCGGGACATGTTCTACTGCATGGTCGAAGACCTCCCGAGCTTGGTCTGGTTGGGCCAGCTGGGCACCATCGAGCTGCACACCTCCCTCTCTTTGGCGCGTGCACTCCCGCAGCCCCGCATGTTGGTCTTCGACCTCGATCCGGGGCCGCCCGCCACCATCGTCGAGTGCTGCCAGGTTGCCATCTGGCTGCAGGAGTGGTTCGCAGGCCACAAGCTCAAGTCCTATTGCAAGACCTCCGGCTCGAAGGGGCTGCAGCTCTACGTGCCGCTGAACGACCCAAGCGTCGACTACGCCCTGACGAAGAAGATCAGCAAGGGGCTCGCCCAGAAGCTGGAGCGAGAGAAACCTGACCACGTGGTCCACATGCAGCGCAAGACCCTGCGCGAGGGCAAGGTACTGATCGACTGGAGCCAGAACGATCAATACAAGACGACAGTGAACGTGTACTCGCTGCGGGCCCGAGTTCAGCCGACTGTCTCCACCCCGGTGACCTGGGACGAGGTTGGGCAGTGCCTGCAGGAGGGCGATCCCAACCTCCTGGTCTTCAATTGGGAAACCGTTCTCGCGCGTTTCCAGGAGCAGGGCGATCTATTCGAGCCGGTGCTGAAGCTCCGGCAGCGTCTGCCGGACGCAGTGTGAGCATGACGCGGCCGGCCCGGCCGCGCGTGGTGATCGTGGGGGCGGGCTTCGGCGGTCTGACGCTTGCCCGAGCGCTGCGCCGCCTTCCGGTCGACGTGACGCTCGTCGATCGCAACAACTATCACCTGTTCACGCCGCTCATCTACCAGGTCTCCACGGCGCTATTGGACCCCTCGCAGGTGGCGCAATCGGTTCGCAAGCTGATCCGTCCCCTGAAGAACTGCGAATTTTGCCTGGCCGAAATGACAGGTCTCGATCTGGATGGGAGACGGGTCCAGACCGATCGGGGTGAGTTTCCCTTCGACTACCTGGTATTGGCAACGGGCAGCGTGAACAACTACTTCGGCAACCAGTCGCTGGAGCGGCGTTCATTGGCGTTGAAGGATCTGCCCGAGGCGATGGCGCTGCGCAACTGGATCCTGGAAACGTTCGAACGCGCGAACTGGGCTCCGACTGAGCAGCGCCAGCTCTATCTGAGCTTCGCGGTGGTCGGCGGCGGACCCACGGGGGTCGAGTTCGCCGGAGCCCTCTCCGAGCTGATCAGGCTCGTGCTCCGCAAGGACTTTCGCCAGCTCGATCTGGGCCGAGCGCGCGTCACTCTGATCGAGGGAACGGACCGGCTGTTGGGCGCGTTCGATCCCCGTCTCTCCGCCGCGGCCCTGCGCTCACTGGAAAAGAAGTCAGTGACCGTCCGCTTGGGTGTCATGGTCAAGGAGGTGCAGAACGGCCGGCTGCACCTGAGTGACGGCAGCACAGTCGAGGCCGGAACAGTCGTTTGGACCGCCGGCGTGCGAGCCGCCGACACCGGCCAGCTGCTCGGCGTCCCGCTCGGACGTCAAGGCCGGGTACCTGTCGACGGCCACCTTCGGCTGCCGGAGCGACCGCAGGTCTTCGTGATCGGCGACCTGGCGGCGCACGAGGACCTGCCCATGCTGGCACAGCCTGCAATGCAGGAGGCGCGCCATGTGGCTCGGACCATCGCCGCCGACCTCCGCGGCACCGGCCTGGAGCCCTTCCGCTACCGGGATCCCGGCATCATGGCCACCATCGGTCGGAATTCAGCAGTGGCCCAGATTGGCAAGGTCCGCCTCAGCGGCTTCCTCGGCTGGACCGTCTGGCTGGTCGTGCACCTGATCAACATCGTTACTTTCCGGGCGCGTCTAGCCACGCTGCTGAACTGGGCCTGGGATTACTTCTTCCTCGATCGTCCCGTGCGGATTCTCGTCCGAGCCAACGATCCTCCGGGCGACTCCTGAGCTGAGCTCCCCAGCACTCTCCTGCCTACGCTTGCCTGCCTGTTGCCGGTCCGGCGCGCTGTCACCGAGACTGGGTTGGCGGTGCTTTGATTGAGAACATGAGCCGGGCGTGGCGAATCCTTTTAGCGGCGTTGCTGCTGGTGTCGGCTGCCTGCTCGGCCAATCCGGCGGACGTTGTCAGGCCACCTGACCCCAAACAGGTGCTGCAGCAGGCGGGCAGCGCCATGGCCGGCCTCCAGAGCGCCGCGATCTCGGCGAAGTTCGGCTCCGGCATCACCTTGCAGGGGCTGGAGCTCGTCTCAGCCAGCGGTCACATCAGCCGGCCCAGCAACAGCGACGTCGTCGTGAAGGTGAAGCGTGGTGACTACCTGCTCGACGTGCGACTGATAACGACGGGTGGCCATGCCTACATCAGACTCCCCTTCGCCAGCTTCACGGAGCTGAGCGGCAACTCAGGTGTGAGCATCCCGGATCTGGCCCAGGTCTTGGATTCCAGCCACGGACTGCCCGCCGTCCTGCTGCGCGGCCGCCAACCCAAGTACGCAGGTGCTGAGCAGGTGAACGGGGTGGACTGCAACCACGTCGACACCACCTATGCAGCCGCCGATATAGGGCAAACCCTCGGCGGTCAGGCACCGGCTTCCGACGTCAAGGCCTCAATCTGGGCCGGCAAGCAGGATCACCTGGTGAGGCGTGTCAAGCTCTCCGGCGACTTCCTGCAAAGCGCCAAGCCAGTCGACGTGGACCTGACCCTGACCGAGCTAAACCAACCGGTGACGGTTACTCCGCCGGCGTTGCCGACACCCGGCGGCCAGCCTTCCCCGGCGCCCGGTACGCCGGGCACACCGGCGACTCCGGCGGTGCCTCCCGGTCAGCCGCATCCCTCTCCGGCGCCCGGCGGCTGAGGCCCGGCCGTCCAGCGACCGTATCGACAGGCGCTCCGGCTGGCGCTGTTTGCGGCCGGTCTGGCGTTGGGCGCAGTTGATACCTACGCGGTGGTCACGCTGCTGCCGCAGATGATGGCCTCTTTGGAGCTGCCGATCGATCACATCGAGCAGGCCACGCCGATCGTCAGCGGCTTCCTGGCCGGCTATGTGGTCGCCCTGCCGCTGCTGGGAACGTTCTCGGACGCCCGAGGCCGGGTCCCGGCCTACGCGGTCGGCTTGCTGGTGTTCGGGCTGGGCTCGCTCTTGACCGCGAGCGCGGGATCCAGCGCTGTGCTGATCAGCGGCCGGACCCTGCAGGGCCTGGGCGGCGGCGCCCTGGTGCCGCTCTCGCTCGCGCTGGCCGCCGACCTCTTTTCCGGCGCGCGTCTCGCTCCCGCGCTGGGCGGGGTGTCGGGAGTCCAGGAGGCCGGCAGCGTCCTGGGACCGGTCTGGGGAGCCGCTCTGGCGGGGTGGCTGGGCAGCTGGCGGGGCGTTTTCTGGCTCAACCTACCGCTCGCGGCCGTCCTGCTCGGCGGTCTGCTGCTGACGGCTGGCCGGGATGACCCGCGGGCGGAACCGCCCAGGCTCAATGGCGTTGACTGGCTGGGGGCCGGGCTCTTCGGGTTGGCGCTGGGTCTCGTCGTTCTGGCCCTCTACCCGGACGATCCGAGTCGGCACCCACTCAACTCGACAGTCGTCCCTCTGGGCCTGGCTTCGGTGGCGGCGGCGGCGGCGTTTATCTGGTGGCAGCGGCGGCGGCCGGAGCCACTGATCGGCGGCGCGATGGTCCGCAGTCCAGCGCTCTGGGCGTCCCTGGTCGCGAACCTTCTCGGCGGCGGCGCGCTGATCATTGCGCTGGTCGAGGTGCCGCTGCTTGGCCGCGGCGTTTACGGCCTGAGCACCACCAGCGCCGGCCTCCTGCTCACCCGATTCTTGGTCGGCCTGCCGCTGGGAGCGCTGGCCGGTGGCCTGCTCGCCGGCAGGCTGGGCAGAAGGATCACAGCCATCGCCGGACTCTGCCTCGCAGCAGTGTCCTACTCGCTGATGTCGACCTGGGGCGGTCAGGAGCTGACTTCTTCCCCCCTCCGCGCGGAGCTGGAGCTGGCCCTGGCGGGAGCGGGCTTCGGGCTCGTCATCGCTCCCCTGACGTCGGCGGTGATCGAGGTCGCGGGTCCCCGGCAGCACGGCTTGGGGGGCAGCCTCGTCGTCCTGGCCCGCACGCTGGGCATGGTGCTCGGACTCGCGGCCCTGACCGCCTACGGCCTGGCTCGCTTTCAGCGGATCTTCGACGCTCGCTCCTGCGGCATTCCCGGCGGCGCCGACTTGGGGCAGCAGGTTTCAGCGCTCGAGGCATGCACCAAAGGAGCGCTCCTGCAGGAGTACCACGAACTATTTCTCATAGCCGCGGCCGTGTGCGTGCTGGCAGCGGTGCTGGTTGCTGTCTGGTTGAGGGCGCCAGGCATCCCTTCCGACCAATTGCCGGCCAACCCCCTGCCAAGGATCAACGCCGCTCGGTAGCCACCACAATCGGGAGCACCACCTTGCGCAGATACTCCTCGGCGGCGCGGGTCGCCTGGGAGAGAATGCTCCACTCGCTCGCTTCCCAGCGCGCCTCCTCCCGGTTCAGCTGACCAGCCTGCTGCTTGCTGATGCCGGCCGCTGGAGCCGGCGAGGCCGCCTTGGGTCGGCGCGGCTTGGCGGCCGACCCTGCCGGGTGAGAAGGTGAGGTCGACGGCACCGAGGGCGCCGCGGACGGCTGCTGAGGGTCGCTGCCGATGGCCGAGTGCAGCGGCTGAGTCACTCGGGCGATGCCCGCTGGGGCGCGCTGCTGCCAGAGGTGGACAGCGACGTAGCCGAGCCCTGCGACAACTGCCAGCTCCAGAGCCAGGAGTACGACAAACGGTGGCTTGCGGATGCGCATTTCCCTCATGCGGCCACCGTAGAGGTCGGGCTGCGCCGCGCCAACGGCGCCTGTTAAGAAGGCCGCTCCCGGCCGGAGCGCCCCTTCGCCGAGCAGACCCGCTCAGGCGATGCCGGCCAGTGCCTCCAGACCGCGCTCTATGGTCTCCAGGCGCTTGGGAAAGCTGAAGCGAACCTGCTTGCGGCCCAGCTCAGGGTGAGCGTAGAAGCTGGAGCCAGGTACGGTGGCGACCCCGACGGTATCGATCAGCTGTTCGGCGAACGTCACGTCGTCCGCTTCACTCAAATCGCTGAACCCGGCCATGACGTAATACGCGCCGGCCGGGAGTGAGGCTGTGAAGCCGCGAGCGAGCAGGCCGGCTACGAGCGAGTCCCGGCGCTCTCGATACTCACTCAGATTGCGCTCGTAGAAGGCGTCAGGGAGGCGCAGACCTGCCGCGACGGCGATCTGCAGAGGGTGTGCGGTACCAACCGTCAGGTAGTCATGGACCTTCCGAATCCCGGCGGTCACCTGCGGCGGTGCGATCAGCCAACCAATGCGCCAGCCGGTTACCGAGTAAGTTTTGCTGGCGCCGCTGATCGTGATCGTCCGCTCCGCCATGCCGGCCAGAGTGGCCAGGCTCACATGCTCGCCCTCGTAGACCAGGTGCTCATAGATCTCGTCAGTGATGGCTGTCACGTCCCGCTCCTGGCAGAGGTCGGCAATGAGCTGGAGCTCGGCGCGACTGAAGACCTTGCCTGTCGGGTTGTGAGGCGTGTTGACGATGATGGCCTTCGTCCGAGCGGTGAACGCGGAGCGTAGTTCATCGGGATCGAACCGCCAGTCAGGTGAGCGCAGCTGCACATATCGCGGCCGCGCCCCGACCAGGAGCGTGTCAGGCACATAGCATTCGTAGAACGGCTCGAAGACGATCACCTCATCACCCGGCTCGACAGTGGTGAAGAGCGCCGCGAGCATCCCCTCGGTGGCGCCGCAGACGACAGTGATCTCGTTCTCGGCGTCGACAGGCCTGTTCCAAACGCGGGACTGGAAGGCGGCGATCGCTTCGCGGAGGGTCGGGGCGCCCCAGGTGATGGCGTACTGGTGGTAGTCACCACCTTGGTCCAGCGCCGCTTGGGCGGCGGCGACCAGCTCAGGCGGTGGCTCGAAGTCAGGAAAGCCCTGCGCGAAGTTGACGGCCCGGGCCGGCCCGTGCAGCCGCAGGTTGCGCATCGTCATGTTCCGGATCACCGAATCCGGGAAGCCGGCGACCCTGCCGCTGAGGCGAACGCTCATCAGAACGGCGGCCGGACGTCAGTGCCGCAGGTGAGCGGCGTCGAGACGGAATTCCGTGCCCCCGCAGCGGGCACAGCGCTCGGGCGGCTGGAGGCCGTGCTCGGCGTGGGCGCAGGAATTGCAGGTCCAGACCTGAGCTGTGAAGAAGCCGAGAATGTCGGAACGGCTGACCAGTCCGACCAACCGCCCTTCCTTCAAGATGGGCAGGCGCCGAATCCGCTCGCTGGCGAAGAGCTGAGCAGCCTCATCGATGCCGGTGTCCTCGCTGATCGAGATCACGTGGTGCGTCATGATGTCGCCGACGGTGCTGCCCCTCTTGGCGATCACGTCAACCTCGGAGAGCACGCCCACCACATAACCTGCCTCGTTCAGCACCGGCGCCCCGGACAGACGCCGCTCGGCGAGCTGCTTCGCGGCCTCTGGGACGGGCGTGTTCTCCGCGAAGGTGAGCACCTCCTTCGTCATCACTTCCTTGATCGGAATCATGAGGTGGCAAGCAGTCTAGCTATGGTCGCCGGCTCGAAGTTGCCGCCCGAAAGCAGGAGACCCACGCGCCTATTCGCGCCCGGAAGCTTCCCGGCCAGGTAGGCGGCCAGCGGCAGGGCGCCGGTCGGCTCCAGGGCCAGCTTCAGCTTGAGCCAGGCGGCGCGGGTCGCCTCTGCGATCTCGCTCTCGCTGACTGTCACTATGTCGTCAACGAGCCGCCTGCGAATGGCGACCTCGTAGGTACAGGAACCGATGGCTGTGGTGCGCACGCCGTCGGCGAGTGTGGTCGGGGCCTCTCTGAGCGACTGGATGGAGCCGGTGCGGAAGCTCCTGGCTGCGTCGTCGGCCGACTCTGGCTCGACTCCGATCACCTTCAGCTCAGGATTGTGAATCTTGGCCGACAGGGCTGTGCCGCTGAGCAGTCCGCCTCCCCCTGTCGGGACCGCCAGGGTCTGCAGCTCCGGCTCATCCTCCAGCAGCTCCCGGGCAGCCGTCGCCTGACCGTGCACGACGTTCCAGTCATCGAAGGGGTGGATCAGTGTCAGACCGCGCTCCCCGATCGCCTCCCGCAGCTTCTCCTCTCGGTTGGCGAAGGTGATGCCGTGCTGGATCACCTCGGCGCCGAGCGACCGCGTGGCGGCGACCTTGGCCGGATTGGCGTCCTCGGGGATCAAGATGACCGCCCGCAGGCCAACCGTCCGCGCGGCGAGGGCCAAAGCTTGGGCGTGGTTGCCGGAGCTGACAGCTATGACGCCCTTCGTCTCGGGCCGCTCGGCATGCAGCTTCAAGACCGCATTGAAGGCGCCCCGCACCTTGAAGGAGCCGGTGACCTGGAAGCACTCAGGCTTCAGCCTGAGGTGTTGGTCGAGATCGGTGCTGAGTGCCGGCGTGCGCCGGATGTGCGGCTGGATGCGCTCAGCGGCCTGCGCGATGAGCTCGGCCTGCTCACGCAGAAACGAGGCATTGTCCGCCGGGGCGGGATCCTTTTCTGACAGCTGGTGCTGAGGTACCTGCTCAGCCACTGATGCGCGTCTGCCAGGTGTCGTTGCTGAGGGCTAGAGTGAAGGGTCCGTCGTTCTCCAGGCTGACCAGCATGCTGGCGCCAAAGCTACCGGTCCGGGTGATGATCCCTCGGCCGCTGAGATGTGCCCCAAACCGCTCCAGCAGGGCCGCGGCGTGAGCGGGGTCGCCGGCGCCGAGGAAGCTCGGCCGGCGGCCTCGGGATAGATCGGCATAGAGCGTGAACTGAGACACCACGAGCGCCTCACCCTTGACCTCCTCGAGGCTCAGGTTGGTGCGGCCTTCGGCGTCTT
Source organism: Candidatus Dormiibacter sp. (assembly GCF_050999135.1). Taxonomy (NCBI): domain Bacteria; kingdom Bacillati; phylum Candidatus Dormiibacterota; class Candidatus Dormibacteria; order Candidatus Dormibacterales; family Candidatus Dormibacteraceae; genus Candidatus Dormiibacter; species Candidatus Dormiibacter sp. The sequence continues at coordinate 20,612 of NZ_JBPCPN010000057.1, forward strand.
GGAAGATGCGAAGCTGAGCCACCTTGGTGGCCATCCGCTCGACGGTTGCGGCGGAATCGTCGCCGCCGGCGCCGGCAAGCACAACCATGCCGCGGCCGATCTGGTTGTTGCGCGTTGACCCGTCGATGTCTGACCAGGAGACGGAGGCAGAGAGCACGCGCTGGATGATGACTCTCACGGTGTGCTCTCTCGGGCCGGACTCGACCAACTGCGCCGGGGAGACCCAGCGCAGCGATCTTTGGCGACTACGAGGCCGCACCGGCGGGCACTATCTTCACAACCACTATTGCCTCGTTTTGAAAGCTCTGAATACGATCTCCGCACAACCCCCTGGGTGGGGGGTTTGGGTGGTGGGGTGCTTAACCTGGTTGTGATTTGTTTGCTCGGCCGGGTCACTCCGGTCGGGCCGGGACCGGGGCGTTGAGCCACGCCGCCAGGTCGGCGAAGACCTCTTCCGAGCCATAGTCGTTGAACGGCTCGTGGAAGCGCCCGGGATAGCGCCGCACCACCTGGCCGCAGCTGGCCGCCGCGTTGAACGCTTCGGCCCCGCTGACGTCGATAAGTCGATCGTCGCCCGACAGGAGGAGCAGGAAGGGCTGCCGCAAGGCACTGGCTCGACCGAGAGTGTCGACGCAAGCGGCGCGCCATTCCGTGTAGAGGCGGGCTGAGATGCGGTCATGCGTCAGAGGATCGTCGGCATAGATCCGCACCTGCTCAGGGTCCCGCGAGATCACCTCTGGCTGGACCTCGTTCGACATGGTCAGGCGCGGTACAACCCGGCTGGCCGCGCCGGCCAGTCTCAACTTCCACGCGGGGACCCTCACCTTCGGTAGGAAAGCCGGGTTCGAGAGGACGAAGCGCTGTGCTTGGACATCTCCGCGGAGCATGGCGCTGGCGACGAGCACGCCCCCAAAGGAATGGCCGAGAGGCACAAGTGCGCGGCTCTCCGCCAGATCCCTCGCGAAGGCGAGGAAGTCCGCATAGTCGTCTATCCAGGCGGACCAAGCCTTGAGGTGACCGCGCCTGCCCGCGCTCCGGCCCATGCCTCGCAGGTCCACTGCATAGCAGGAGATGCCACGGCGGTTCAGCGCGCGCCCGAGCCGGGAATAGCGGCCCGAATGCTCACCCAGGCCATGCGCGACCACCACCCCACAGCGTGGCTCTGGAACCGTCCAAGCGCGCCAGAACAGCGAAGTGCCGTCCCGGCCGCGAAGCCATCCCTCCTCTTGCTCAGCCTCAGCGGCCAAGGTGGCCCAGCGCGCGCAGAATCTTCAGAGCCTCCTGCTCCGCCTCCAGCAGTGTTGGCGCGTACGCCCTGAGCCCACAGAGCGCATAGCCCCACTGCTCGGGCCGGGAAGCCTGGATCGCGCCCTGGCGATGAGCCGGCGGGTAGAAGTGGATCGATTGGCCGTCCACCCGCTTGATGACCGGGCGCCTGGCGAGTAGGTCTTCGAGCTGGTCGCCAGAGGGCAGCAAGCCATGCCGGAAGTCCAGATAGCGCAGCTTCGTGAAAGGGTTGTCCTCGTCCCGCACGGTCACCCGCAGCCCCAGGCTGGCGCTGAGATCCCGGAGGAAGAGCATGAAAACAAGCACGTCCGTCTCATCGCCGCCCGACTTGAGAAAACCGGCGGCGGTGACATCCTGGCCCTCAGCTTCACGGACATGGCGCAGGAACTCCATCTCGAACAGTCCTGTCGAACGATCACTCGCCAACCAGGGCGATTCCCCCCGCCACGGACGCTGCGCAGCGAGGGTATTGAAGCTGGCTAGGACCGAGTCCTGCAGATCGCCCGCCAGCCGGTGAAACCGGTGATGGACAACCCTGGGCATGACCGAAATGCTACCTGCGCCCAGCTGCGCCGGCCCCGACTGTACCAGTCCGCCCGCTTTGAAGCACCGACACTCAAAGCCACAGCCATCGACCAGCGTCCGTGACTTGCGCTGCCATTACCGTGCGGTCGCCTCAGGCCGGCCGACAATCGGGTCGATATGGCGGTCAGGAGCATGTCCGTTCGGCGTTCGGCCCTTTCAAGCAAGTGGCGGACCGGCGCGTGCAGCTGCCATCGCTGCCGCTTGCCAGGGTGGCGCCTGGACTGCAAGCGGCAGCCGGTGGGGGCCTGCGGCGAGCAGGAATTCCCCCCGCCGGCAGGTCTCCAGGGCTGAGCGCTGGGCCTCACTCAGACTGAACGCCGCTTGGATCTTCTGTGCTTCGGCGGGCCGCTGGGCGCCGAAGAACATCAGCGCCGGATTGGTGGCCACCACCCGACCCGCCTCGCTGCTGAACAGGTCGCCCGGGTTCTGGGTGGCGAACACGAGAGAGCCGTTGTACTTGCGGATCCTCCGGGAGAGCGCCACCACGAATTGGCGGATCGTCGCATCCTCGAACAGCAGGCCCAGCTCATCGATAACCAGAAGTCGGCGGCGGTCACGCTTCTTGATCCGAGCCCAAAGCGCCTCGGCCAACAGATAGTGGACGGGGGCGATCATCTCCTGTCTCAACTCACGCATGCCAAACACAATCACTGGTGCTCCCAGGTCGACGTTGGTGGGCCGGCTGAAGATTTGGCCGAGGCTGCCTTGGACCCAGCGCCCGAGCACCTTGCCGGCTCGAGAGTTCGGCTCCAGCAGCGCCGCCACGTCGCCCAAGACCGGATCACTGACTGTCTGGAAGGTCTGCCTGATCGCCTGCTCCAGGACCGCCCGCTCCGCCTCGTCCAGCGAGCCACAGATGGTGGCGCAGAGGTCGACTGTGTCTGCCACCGCTGGTCCGAGCGTCGCTTCATCGCCCGTCTGGCCACCTCGCATCTCGAGGACATTGAGGGAGTGGTGAGAGCCCAGATTGAGGGGAATGTCCACGCCGCCCAGCATCTCGGCCAGCTTCCCGTACTCATGTTCAGGGTCGATGACGAAGATCTGCGCTCCTGTGTTGAGGGCAGACATCAACAGCACTGACATCAGGTATGTCTTGCCCGCGCCTGAGTGGCCGAAGACGCCGATGTTGGCGTTGGCGTAGCGGCGGTCATCAAAGGGGTCGACCATCACTGGTTGACCTGTCGCCCGCGACCTGCCCAGCACCAGCCCGTCCGGCTCGTAGAGGTCAGCGTCGAACCAGGGAAAGAGCGTCGTCAAGGAGGAGCTGTGCAGAAGCCGCTTGCGGGCCAGGATGTCTTGACCCAGCGGCAGGGTGCAGAGACGGCCGTCGAGCTGGCGGAAATCGCAGGCGACGAGGCTGCAGAGGCTTGCCCGAGCCGCTGCCTGAATTCTGCGGCCGGCCAGGATCAGATCGTCTCGCGCATCCACGGTGACCGTCAGGTACACGGAGGTGTAGAAAGCAGACTCCTGGCTGGCGATCAGCTGCTCCTGCAGCTGCTCAGCAGCAGGCATGGCGCCGCGCAGCGCAGGATCACCGGCGCCGTCATGCTGCTCTGAACGCGCTGCTCGCATGTTGACCAGCTGTCGCTGCAGATAGTGGACCACCCAGCTGGTCGAGAGGCGCTCCGCGTGCCAGCTCAACGAAACGCGCAGGCCGGGCGGGATGAGCCGCAACAGCCAGCCCGGCTCCAACTCGGAGCCGGGAAAGCGGTCGATGAACCAGGTGCGATGCCAGCCGTTCGCGTCGTGCAGTGCCTGCCTTAGCTCACGACCATGAAGAGCCAGATCCCCGTCGTGTCCGGCCAGCTGCTCCTCGACCCGTACGCCCATCCCACCCAACGCCCGTCGTAGACCTTCGACGGAGGTTGGCTCCACTACGAGCCGGACCCGTCGCGCCTGAGCCTGCGGGGATTGGCGCAGCGAGATCGCGAAAGCAAGGTCGGCCGCGCGCCGTCCCTCCGCTGGGGGCAGTTCCTGCTCCCGCTGCGTCTCGCCGGCTGGGCCACGAACGCCGGGGCTAGAGTCGATGACCACCTGCAGGCTGCTGTCAAGCCCATCCAACAGCGCTCGGAACCCGCCAGCCCAGCGCAGGCGGTCCTCGTCAGTGGCATCCAGGAATCCAAGCGCGGCCGTGCTGATGGGACTGGATCTCGCGGTCTCGGCCGCCAGCTGCCGCGCCGGCCGGGGGACTACTCGCACTGGCCAGGGTGCCCGTCCAGCCGCACTGCTGATGCGCGCCAGCCGTTTCATCATGCCGCGACCTCGAGTGTGGCGAGTCGATTGATAGCCGCGAGGTCCAGCTCCCGGCCGAAGCCAGGCGGTCTTGAAGCTCCTTTGCCTGGCGGTAACGCGTCTACGACGCTGCCACCTTCAAGGACGTCGGGAAGTTGCAGGACCTCAACCGAACCAGCGCCCGTGTTGTGCGGGCCTTCCGGCCTAGTCAGCGGCGGCACTTCGGCTGGGACCGAGACTACTTCGGATGGCCTGCGCGAAGCGGCCACCGCTCTCCTCCGCTCGAGCGCCGCGAGCTCCAGCATGTGGTTGCGTCGCAAGAAGACCAGGCAGTCCCAGGCCAGGCGATCGCTCCGGGTGCCGCCGACCCTGCCCCACGCCAGGACCGGCCCCGCCAGCAGCATCAACAGGCAGGAGAACACCCTGACGACGCCCGGGAGCATCTGCAGACCCCAGACCGTGAAGGCTCCAATGACGGCGATGACCAGATAGCCGAACCTCATCGGCGAGAGGCCAAAGATGAGCTTGTCCTCCAGATCCACGTCCTGCGGTACGCGAGCCCTCATGGCGGCGGAGCCTATGCGATCTGATCAGCGCTGGAAAGACCGCCGGTTAAGAAAGTAGAATCGGGGACGGCCCGGGCCCTAAGCCGGAGGCGCTCCGAAGCCCGTGTAGCTCAACTTGGCAGAGCAGGGGACTCTTAATCCCAAGGTTCAGGGTTCAACTCCCTGCGCGGGCACCACAAATCGTATTCAAAAACCTACTCAAACGGGATACTTGTGCCTCCCTTCGCCGGACACTGTAGCCATTTTGTAGCCATCTTGTGCTACAGTCGTGCCCAGTATGACGGCCAGGCGGGGTCACGGCGAGGGCAGCATCTTTCGACGGAAGGATGGGCTCTGGGCGGGTTCCGTGAACCTTGGAAGGCGGGACGGCCAACGCCGGCGCAAGACGGTCTACGGACGCACGCGCCGCGAAGTTCAAGAGAAGGTTGTAGCCGCCCTCCGCGACCAGCAGCTGGGCGTCTTGCCCTCGACGGGAACGGGCACCGTGGCTCAGTTCCTCGCCACTTGGCTGGAGAATTCCGCCAAACCTCGCTTGCGGCCCTCCACCTACCGCAGCTACAGCGACCTGATCCACCTGCACCTGATCCCCAGCCTCGGCCACCTCCGCCTCGACCGACTGGGTCCGGCGCAGGTCCAGGCGATGCTGAACGCCAAACTCGCCAGCGGTCTCTCGCCGAGACGGGTCGAGTTCCTGCGGGCGGTTCTGAGGACATCCCTGAATCAGGCAATCAAGTGGGAGATGCTCACCAAGAATGCGGCCGCCTTGGCCGACTCACCGCGCGTCACTCGTCGTCCGGTGCAGGTGCTGAGTCCGGCAGAGGCTCAGCGACTCTTGGATGCGGCAAGAGACGATCGGTTTGAGGCCGTCTACGCGGTGGCCCTCAGCCTCGGGCTTCGCCAAGGAGAGGCGCTCGGCCTGCGCTGGCAGGACATAGACCTAACGGAACAGCGCCTCACCGTGGTGCATGCACTGCAGCGGGTGGACGGGAAGCTGACGTTGGTGGAACCCAAGACTGCGCGATCCAGGCGCTCGATCAAGGTTCCGGCCGTTATTGCCGATATCCTGGCGAAGCACCGGAAGCGCCAGTTTGAGGACCGCCTTCGGGCGGGCGCCCGATGGCAGCATTCAGATCTGGTGTTCACGACGACCATTGGCACGCCCCTTGAAGGAACCACGGTGACGCATCGATTTCCGCACCTACTCGCGGCTGCTGGCCTGCCACGGATCCGCTTTCACGACCTGAGGCATTCTTGCGCCTCCCTCCTCCTTGCACAGGGAGTATCTCCCCGCGTGGTAATGGAGACTCTCGGCCACAGCCAAATCAGCCTGACCATGAACACCTACTCGCACGTAATCCCGGCAGTCCAAGCAGAGGCGGCCAATGCTATGGATCGCATCCTGACGCGACACGCCCCCACAGCAAGCCAGTGAGTGTGAGTTGTATTGGCGACGGAGAGAGTTTGGGAGCGGCGGCCGCAACGAAAACCTGGGCTGTTAACTGGCCCTCGAGATTGCCTCTGGCGCGGCCGGTTCACAGACCCACCAAGTCACTTCTTCCCACGCGAGTACGCTGTGAAGGGTGGCGGTTGTCAGCGGTAGCACTCCGAACTCAAAGTCGCCACAATGTCGTTCATCGAGGAAAGCGAGCAGTGATCGAATACGTGCGGAAGGTCGACCTTGAGGCACTACGACAGAGCCCGGAGCGCTGGTCGCAGGAGCTGACCAGCGACGGAGCCATAAGCAGCTGCGCCGTCACTGTCATCAAGACCCCTCCCGGGGGAGGTTCTCCGGCCGGCCTGCACACTCACGGGGTCGACCAGGTGTTCTACATTCTCGACGGAACGATGAACGTCGAGATCGACGGCAGCGCGTACGTCGTCGATTCGGGAACCGCCGTTCTGTTCCCCGCCGGTGTAGCGCATCGCAACTGGAATGCCGGGACCGACGCGACTGTCCACCTTGCGATCGCCGCGCCGGCGCCCCCGAAAAGCGCGGCGTTCGCGATCAGCGTCCCGTCCTAAACCCTCCCTCCGACCGCTCCCGACCGACCGTCCCTCCACACGAACGTTTCGCGAGAACCAAAGCCTGTGTTCCCGCCGGAATTCACTCACGAATCGCCTCGGCGGTGGCGGCCAGCGCGATTGCGAGCGGCAGCGCCATCTACCCCGAGGTGGGTTACGGAAGCGCAGCCGCTTTCGCCGGAGCGGCTAGCATGAACAGCGCACGAGATCCCGCGACAGTCGCGGCTCATCGTGGGCGCACCTTGCCGGCACCATAGACCAGCTCGGCCGGGGGGTGCCCGCGGTTCCTCCGGCCGGTGTGTGCGCGCTCGAAGTTGT
>NZ_JBPCPN010000006.1:0-69934 GCF_050999135.1 Candidatus Dormiibacter sp.
GAATTCCTCTGGATAGGCCCCTTTGCTGTCGAGGTCCGACCAGTAGCTCTCCGGAAAGCGGCGGCAGAGCTCGCGGACTGACTGGCGGAGATCCCCCGCGACCTCCTGCCGGGCCGCCACTTGCCTCGTACTCATGCTCGTACCTCCAGGGATTGCCAGTGTCGTTGGGCCCAGCCTGGCTCGTAGACTAACAGGCTGCACATGAGCCGCGCCCAACACACGATCACCCGGGACCTCGGTTCCGGCCGATTGTCCGTTACGTGACCATTTTCAGCCCATCGGAGGATGCCCGCGGATCGATGTCCATCTCAGCAATTAGGACCCCGACTGGGCTGGCGAGCGCCCTCGCCGGATGGGCTTTTCGGTTCAGACCGGGCGCGGGCGACCAGGAGCTGGCTCGACGCGCGCTTCTCGATACCGTATCGGTGGCGGTGGCCGCCCGGCACGAGCCCGTCACCCAGTTGGCAGGGAGCCTGCCGGAGGCGGCCCACTGGGCCGCGGCGGCACACGCTCTCGACTACGATGATCTACACCTGCCCTCCACCGCCCACATAAGCGCGGTCTGCGTGTCGGCCACTCTCGCAGCAGGAGGTGGCGCTGAGGCCTACCTCGCCGGAGCAGGCGTGATGGCGCGCCTCGGCACCCTGCTGGGCTGGAATCACTACCAGCGTGGCTGGCACGCCACCTGCACCGCGGGGGCGCCCGCCGCGGCGATCGCTGCCGGGATCGCCATGGGGCTCGACGAACCCGGGCTGGCGACCGCCATGGCCCTGGCCGTCCCCTCCGCCGGGGGCGTGCAGCGAGCTTTCGGGACGATGGCCAAGCCGCTCCAGGTTGGCCTTGCCGCGGCCGCAGGCGTTCAGGCGGCCAGGCTGGCCGAGGGCGGCGCGACAGCGGATCCGGGCGCATTGGAGGAATGGATGCGGCTGGTCGGTGGGAGCCCCCAGGGCGACGTGCCTGACTTCCCCGCCGTTCCCGGTGGCCTGGCCATCAAGGTCTACCCGTGCTGCTACGCCCTGCAGCGACCCATCGCCGCGGTGGCTTCGATGGGGCTGGAGGCCGGGCAGATCGCCTGTGTCCGCTGCGTCACCCCGGCCGCAGCCCTCCAGCCGCTGATCCACCACAGGCCCGTGACTGGCCTGGAGGGAAAGTTCAGCCTTGAGTACGCTGTGGCAGCGGCTGTCCTCGACCACCCTGTCGGGTTCGCCAGCTTCACGGACGGTGCCGTGCGGCGCCCCGACGCGTTGACAGTGGCCGAAAGAGTTGTAGCGGAAGGTCAGCCGGGAGCCAGCGGTCTCCTCGACGGGAAGTTCGTGGCGGAAGTGACTCTCAAGGACGGCAGCCGCAGGAGCACCCATCTCACGGCGCCCACTGGAGCTCCTGCCCGGCCGCCCAGCGTCGAGGAGTTACACGCCAAGGTGGAGGACTGCTGCGGGGCCCTTACTGACGAGGTCCTGGATCTGGACTGGCGGCTCGCTGGCGACTTCTTCCGGCGGGTCCTGAACTGATCGGAATCGGGGAAGAGACCGCCGACCGCCGCTGAGACGTCCTCACGGGGAGGACGAGAGTCACTCCCGGATCTCTCGACAAAGGTCGAATACCGACGGCCGAAGACTTCAATCTGCGACAAGCAATGCCGCTAGCTCGCGCACGTTGCGGACAGATGAAGGGTCGAGCAGGAGTCCGCACAGTTGCGCGGCGCGGGACCCGCCGAGAATCGGTGCCATCAAATCCTCGGCCTTGGCGCTAACCTCGCCCGGTGTCATCGGGTTGGACACTGTGCCGCGAACGCTTTCCACCCTTTGGGACACGCGTCCCCGGCCCCCGCTGAGGGTGAGCGTGAGAATGGCCTTGCGGCCTCCCAGCAGGGCGTCATCAGGGATGAGCTCACTACGTCGGATGAGCCGCTGCATGCTCGGGTCGCGTAAGCGCGCGTCATCATGGGCCAGGACGAACGTGCAACTGCCGTCCAGGAGCGTGGCGGCGACCAGGTACTGCACGTTGATGTCAGCCATCGAACGGTTGTCGACCACGCGGGCCAGGTCCGAAGACAGGCGAATCTCGATGCCCTCGAGCTCATCCGTCGCGAACGGGCCGCTATGCTGCACGACCAGTTCCTCGGCCGCCTGCACGGCCGCCTGAGCCGGGGAACCAACGCAGTAGCGCTTGATGTTGGTCTCCGTGACCTCAAAGCGCGTACCCAACTCGGCAGAGATCTCACTGCGACGCGGGTTCGGGCCGGTGGCGTCAAGAAAGTTGGGATGTCCGCTGAAGACATCGTCGACCCCGTCCGAACCGCCCGCGACCATGCGCGCCGCGAGCACGCCCTGGCTGGCCGGTTATATCTCGACAGGGTGACAGCCGGCGACGAGGCGTTCCCCCGGCCCCACACCTCGGTCAACCAGCCAACCCAGGAGGACAACGCGTGAGGCCCGGCGAGGCAGTCAGTCTCTTGTCGGCGGGCGGTTGTCCGGGATAAGCCTCGTCTATTGAGCGGTCCAGCCCCCATCGACTGCCAGGATGTGACCTGTGACGAGGCTGGCATCGTCGGAGAGCAGAAAACAGATGGCGGCGACCACTTCGTCGACTTCACCCAGGCGGCCGGCCGGGATTCGAGAGAGGACCGCCTGCAAAAACTGCTCATCCCGGAGCACTGGCTCAGTCATCGGCGTCCTGACGAATGTCGGCGCAACAGCGTTGACCCGGATCCGGTGAGGGGCCCACTCCAGCGCCAGGGCCTTGGTCAACCCGTTGACAGCGTGCTTACTGGCGCAGTAGGGGGCTCGGCCGGGATATCCGACTGCTCCCAGCTGGGAGGAAAGCGTCACCACTGCAGCCGGCTGCCCGCCTGGAATGACTCTCTTGGCAAAGGATCTGCAGGCCAAGAGAGTGCCGAGGACGTTGACCTCGAGGATGGCGGCCATGTCCTCGACGGGGACCTCCACCAGAGGTGCGGGGCGGTTGATCCCAGCGGCTGTGACCACCAGGTCTGCAGGCCGCGGCCCACTGCTTCGAAAGCGGCCTCCAACTCCGCTGGGTCGCAGACGTTAGCCGGCGCGACTGACGCGCGACCGCCGTTCAAGCGGATGGTCTCCGCCACGTCCTCCAGCTCGGAGCGGGTGCGGGAGACCAGCGTCACCTCGGCTCCGGCGCTGGCGAGAGCTATTGCCGCGCCTCGACCGATGCCACGGCCTGCGCCGGTGATGACCGCGCGCCGACCTGCGAAGGATCTGCTCAAAGTCGGCCCTTGGGCGGGGGTCCGAGGGTGCTGCGGATTACCACTAGTGGCTCAAAAACCGCGCGACGCACCTGGCCTGGCTCGCTTCTTCCTTCAACTCGATCCACCAATAGTTGAGCTGCAGTCCTGGCCATCTCCTCCATCGGTTGATGAACTGTGGTCAGCTGGAAGACGTCCCAACCGGCCATGGGCAGGTCGTCGAAGCCCACCAGCGAGACCTCGCCTGGCACCTCAATGTCGCGCCGGCGAGCTGCGTTCAGGGCCCCGATGGCGATCGTGTCGTTGCCGCAGAAAATAGCTGTGGGCGGCATTGGCAGCTTCATCAACCGCTCCATTCCCGAAGACCCGGTCTCGACCCCATAGGGTCCCCGGCACACCAACTCGTCGGGCAGTTCAACGTCTGCCACGCCTAGCCCTGCACGCAGGCCGCGCTCGCGATCGCGGCCGGTGCTGGTCTCGGCAGGCCCGAAGATGGCGCCCACCCTTCGGTGGCCATGCCGCAGGATCTCGGCCGCCATCAGGGAAGCACCCAGCGCGTTGTCGACCACTGCGCAGTCGCCGCCGACATCGTCACTGACGCGAACGAGGAACACGAACGGTAACCCGCGCCTGGCCAGCTCCCGGGGGATGGCCGAACCGAGCAGGGTCGTGGTCAGAACTATGCCGTCAGTGGAGCGGTCGAGAAGTCGGTCGAGCGCCAGCTGGTCGTTCTCTCCACCCTCCAGACGCTCCATGAAGAGCACCATCCGATAGCCGAGGCCGGCCAAAGCGTCGTGTAAGGGGGCCACCACATGCGGATAGAAAGGGTTCTCCAGGTCGGTGACCGCCATACCGACTGTCCGCGTCAGCCGGGTGACCAGGCTGCGCCCGAGGTGGCTGGGGGTGTAGCCCAGCGCCTTGGCCACCTCCAGCACGTGCGCTCGCTTCGTCTGGGAGAGGCGAGCATCATTGCGGAAGGCCCGGGAGACAGTGGATTGTGAGACGCCAGCTGCTCGCGCCACGTCGTGGCCCGTCACGCTCGCCAGCGCCGCTGCGCTGAGAGATCGGACAGCGTTTACGGGCTTCGGCGGCATCGCTGTGGGATCCGTTACTGCGGGTCCCGAGGGCTTGGCGTTAGCGGTTGACGCGGAGGTCACAGGTGCGAGCATGCGCCTCGAAGTTCTCAATCCGGCACTGGCGTGCGCAGACCTCGCCGATCATCCTGCTGGCCGCCGGGCTGCACTCCTGATAGGTCACGGTCTTGAGGAACTTGCCTACCCAGAGACCGCCCGTGTATCTGGCTGCCCCCGCCGTGGGCAGGATGTGGTTGGTCCCGATCGTCTTGTCGCCATAGGCGACTGTGGTCTCCGGGCCGAGGAAGAGGGACCCGTAGTTGCGAAGCTGCTGCAGATACCACCGAGGATCCTTCGTATGAACCTCGACGTGCTCGAAGGCCAGCTGATCCGCCTCGCGCGCAGCCTCTTCGTGACTGGCCACGACCCGAATCTCGCCCCTGTCCCGCCACGCCACCGACGCGACGTCAGCAGTCGGCAGGTCGCTCAGCTGGCGTTCAACCTCGCCAGTCACAGCCTCTGCCAGCTTTTCCGAGGTTGTCAACAGGACCGCCGGCGAGGTGGGCCCGTGCTCCGCCTGACCAAGCAGATCCGCGGCCACCATCTCAGGTTCCGCTGTCTCGTCAGCAATGACGAGGATCTCCGTCGGACCGGCCAGCAGGTCGATGCCCACTACGCCGAAGAGCTGACGCTTGGCCTCCGCCACGTAGGCGTTGCCGGGACCGACCAAAAAGTCCACGGGATCAATGCTCTCGGTGCCCAGAGCGAGCGCAGCTATCGCCTGGACTCCGCCGAGGATAAGTATCTCGTCAGCACCGGCCAGGTGCATAGCCGCCACCGTAGCCGCTGGTGCCGCGCCCCCCAGGGGCGGCGTGCAGGCAACCACCCGCTCCACGCCGGCCACCTTGGCGGTGATCACGCTCATGTGCGCCGAGGCCACCATCGGATAGCGCCCACCTGGAACGTAAGAGGCCGAACTGGCCACCGGCAGGTGACGATGCCCCAGCGTAACTCCGGGCAGGGTCTCCACCTCCAGGTCGGTCAGGGTCGCGCGCTGAGCCTGGGCGAACCGCCGGACCTGATCCTGGCAGAACCTGATGTCCTCGATCACCTGGGGCGGAACCGAGCCGACCAGCTGCTCCACCTGAGCTGGCGAGAGCCGAAAACTCTCAGGCTCCCAGCGATCAAAACGCGCCGAGTACTCGCGGACTGCCGCGTCCCCCCGAGTTCGGACCTCCGTGATGATCGATTCCACGGTGCTGCGCACGTCGGGGTCGCCGCCGAGCGGGGCGGCCGGCAGAGCGGGCGATTTCAGGACTGAGCTCATGCGCATCCTCCTTCAACAGGTAGTGACTACGTAGGCCCAGTCTGACAGACCGGGCGCCATCCTACAAGGTCCCTTTCCTCTCTGCGCAGAGCAGCCGCGCAGGTTGACAGACCAAGCTGGCTGATGCTAGGCTCAGTGACACGTTGATGACTACGTATGCACAGAGTGCGAGGCCGGAATCACTTCAGGGGCTCCCGAGGGCGGGAAAGACCGTTCATGACGGTTAGGACGGTCAACGCCGACCCGATGGAGGGACGCATCGCGCGCTTCAACGATCTGCAGCGGAACGGCACCTCGATCATGTTCATCGACAGCGTCCTGCCGGGTCACTACCGGATGAACTACTCGGTGATCGGCGACACCGCATCCGAGAACCCTGACTTCAAGCCCATGTTGACCATCCCGCACCGGTTCCAGATCGGGATGTTCGAAGCACCCCCCGGCAACGGTCCGGGCTGGCATACGCACACCTACGTTGAGCTGTTCGTGCCTCTCACCGGGCGCTGGCGCTTCTGCTACGGGACCAATCCGGACGACCCCGACGACATCGCCGGCGAGGCAGTGCTCGAACCCTGGGACACTATCTCGTTCCCCGCCGGCCTCTGGCGCCGCTTCGAGAACATTGCGCAGACCAACTCCTGGGGTTTCGCGGTCCTGGACCCGCATGAGGCCTTCGCTGGCCGGGATCCCATCTGGCCGGCCTGGCTCGAGACTCTGGCTGCTGAACGGGGCTTGCGAGCCGACGAACACGGGCGCATGGTGAAGCCGGCCAATTTCGGGGAGCTCGAGCGCGAGGTGGCAGCGAAGATTCGGCAGACCGCTGGAGAACGCTGATGTTGCCCATGAGGTACAGGCTCACGACCGACCACGCTGATCGCCCATGACAAGAACTGGAGGTGGGCCCATGACCGCTGTGCTCAAAGCCGAGCGAATCACCAAGCGCTGGAACGGAGAGTCGAGTCGAAGGTCAGGCAGACGACTGATAGCCGCAAACCTGTTCACACCGGAGTCAGCCAGTTGAGCACCTTGCTTGAGGCGTCTGGGATCGTGAAGCGATACGGTCACGTCACCGCCCTCCAGGGCGCTGACTTCTCCGCCAACGCTGGAGAGGTTGTGGCACTGATCGGAGACAACGGAGCCGGAAAAAGCACTCTGGTCAAGGTGCTCTCAGGCGTTGTCGCGCCGGATGAGGGCACCATTCAGATCAAGGGGAATCCGGTGACCCTGGGTTCTCCACTTGGCGCTCGAGCGTTCGGCATCGAGACTGTATTCCAAGACCTGTCCTTGGCCCCCGACTTGGGCCCGGCCGAAAACGCGTTCGTCGGCAGAGAGCTGATCAAGCCAGGGCTGCTCGGGTGGTTTGGCGTCCTCGACAGCGCCAAGATGCGACGGCAGGCGGCCGATGCGTTCATGTCCATGGGCACCAATCTGATGACGCTTCTCGACGAGCCGGTCGCCACCATGTCGGGCGGCCAGCGGCAGAGTGTCGCCATCTGCCGCTCGATCATGTGGGCCAGCGAGGTGCTCTTCCTGGATGAGCCGACCGCCGCGCTCGGAGTTGTCCAGACACGCAATGTGCTCGATCTCGTGCGCCGGGTGGCGGACCGGGGCGTGGCGGTCGTGCTGATCAGTCACAACATGCAGCAGGTACTGGAGGTGGCCAATCGGATTGAGGTGTTGCGCCTCGGTCGCCGGGTGGCGCAGTTCAACGCTGCCGGGACCAACATCGAGCAGCTGGTCGGCGCTATGACGGGCGCGCTCGACAGGTCGGCGGCATGACCCTGTCCCAGAGCGACAGAACCGATTCGGCCCCCGCGGAGCAAGCGGCAGTCTCGGCACCTCCGCCAATACGCAGGCGGCCTCTTCGGCGCCTGCTGACGACCTCGCCCGTATTGATGAGCGCGGTCCTGCTCTTCCTGGTGATCGTTTTCTCCGCCATCCGACCAGACGCCTTCCCCAGCCTGGCCAACGCGCAAAACGTGGTCATGGATGCAGCCGCCCTGCTGGTCATGGCGGTGGGCATGACCTATGTGATGATCGCCGCCGGGATCGATCTGTCGGTCGGCTCAGTGCTCGTTTTCGCCGGCGTCTGCTCGGCCAAGGTCATGGGCGCCATGGGCGCAGACAATTGGGGGACTGTTTTGGCCGGCCTCGTAGTGGCGCTGGCGGCGGGCCTCGCCTGGGGCTTATTCAACGGCCTGTGCATCACCAAGCTTCGCGTTCCCGCCCTGATCACAACACTGGGCACTTTGGGCGCCGCCCTCGGCGCCGCCAATCTGGTAACCCATGGCAACGATGTTCGGACCGTGCCGCTGACACTCATCGAGTTCGGCGTGGGCGGCCCTCTTGGCCTCAGCTGGATCGTCTGGGTTGCGATAGCTGTGGCCATCGTCGGAGGCCTGGTCCTGGCCCGAACTCGATTCGGTCGTCACACTTACATCATCGGTTCCAACGCCGAGGCCGGGAGGCGGGCTGGAATCAATGTCGACAATCACCTGCTGAAGCTATATGGGCTGAGCGGCCTCCTCGCGGGCTTGGCGGGATGGCTGTCCTTGGCGCGTTTCGCCACCACGACCATCGCCGGTCACAGCACTGATGTGCTGGCAGTGATCACTGGCGTGGTCCTCGGTGGAACGAGCCTCTTCGGCGGCTTCGGGACGGTCGGAGGCACAGTCATCGGAATCCTCATTCCGACGGCTCTCTCGAACGGATTCATCATCGTCAACGTCGAGCCGTTCTGGCAGGAGGTTGCCACCGGATTCATTCTCATCGCGGCGGTGTACGTCGATCAGATCAAGCGCCGGGCCCGGGAGCGAGCCTGAGACACAAAAGGGAGACAAGAATTACGTGAGGCAATTTCGAACGGCAGCGGCGGTGGTCGCACTTGTGACCACCCTGGTCCTCGTCGGGTGCGGGGGAACATCCAGTTCCTCGACTTCCGCGAGCGCCGGCCCCAAGAAGAAGGTCGTCTATGTGCCGGGTCTGACCGGCAATCCGTTCTACTCGACTGTGGCCTGCGGAGCCAAGTCGGTGGCGGCCAAGCTCAATGTGGAGTTCTCTGTCCAGGGCGCGCCTCAATTCGACCTGGGCGCGCAGACCTCGATCGTCAACGCGCTGATCACTTCGAAACCTGACGCCATCATGATCTCCATCACAGACTCGAAGGGCATGATCGCTCCGCTGGCGCGAGCCAAGGCGGCGGGCATCAAGGTCATCGCGATTGACGGCGACCTGGCCGACACGAGCATAGCCGTCACCAACATCCAGTCAGACAACGTCAAGGGCGGTGCGCTGGCCGCCGATAAGCTTGGTCAGCTCATGGGCAACCAGGGGTCCGTTGTGCTGTTGAGCAACGCTGCCGGCAACCCGATCGGCGAACAGCGACTTAAGGGCTTCGAGGACGAGCTCAAATCGAAGTACCCGGGTGTCCACGACCTAGGAGTTCAGTACTCCAAGAACCAGACGTCCCAAGCTGCGCTGATCGTGTCCAGCTCGGCTGTCGCGCACCCAGACTTGAAGGGTGTGTACACGACGGCGACCAACAACACTGAGGGCGCCATCACCGGCGTTCGCGAGTCGAATAAGGTCGGCCAGGTCAACATAGTCGGCTACGACACCTCCGATCCGATCGTGGAGGCGTTGCACCAGAAGACCCTGGCCGCCGACGTGGTCCAGTACCCGTTCGGCGAGGGCAAGCTCGGAGTGCAGTCGGCGGTTGACGCGATCAACGGCAAGTCAGTGCCTCGCCAGCAGAACCAGCCCTTCGTGATCGCCACTCCTCAAAACGTCGATACGCCGCAAGTCCAGCAGTACATCTACAAGCTCAACTGCTAGGGCGCTACAGCTAGTGACCGAGAGGGCTGGGCAGCCGAACTTCAAAACACTGAAGGGGGAGGCGCCACAGGGCGCCTTCCCCTCCGTGCCGGCCAGGCGAGCCATGCCGGCTGACTTTGCAATCTCAGTGAAAGCGAAGCGCTGCCAGGACCTCAGAGCACCCGATCAGGGTCAGCGGATGCAGCCCATGCGGGGCTTCGAGGACACCTACGTCGACATCGTCGACTACATCATCCGCATCACCGATCGGATCTGGGAGGACCAGGACGTCGGCTACATCTACGACACCTACCGCGCCGGCTGCCGGGTTTACGACGACCATGGCCCGAATTACGGGGTCGAGAACGTGGTGGAGGGGACTGTGCAGGCCCTCCACGCCTTTCCGGACACCAGGCATTACGCCGACGACGTCATCTGGGCGGGCAACGAGGACGAGGGGTTCGCCACGTCACACCGCGCGGTCAATGTTGGTTACCATCTCGGCTCGTGGCGTTGGGGGCCACCGACCCGCCGCAAGATCAACCTGTGGGTGATCGCCAACTGCTTGTCGGTGGAGAACGAGATCTACGAGGAGTGGGTTCTCCACAACACCTCAGCACGGCTGGCTCAGTGCGGGATCGACGTGCGAGCCGCAGCCCGCTCCTTCGGCAACGAGGGGCTCAGCCCGCCACTCGGAGAGCGTGAGCTGACCGAGGTTGAACGGCTGCGCGGTGGTCGCAAGCCTGAGCCATATCCCCCCTCCACCATGCGCTCCGGCTTCGATGTCGAGCACGTCGTGCGAGCGCTGTTCCACGAAACCTATAACCGGCGAAACCTGAGCGCGATTGACAGAATCTACGCCTCAAACGTGCGCTGGCACGGCAGCTCCAATCGCGAGGGTTACGGCCGTGCCGACGTCCGGGCGATGGCTCGGGCCCTGCTCGCGACCTTTCCGGACCTCGGTCTCCACGTCGACGACGTGTACTGGATGGGCAACGACGAGGATGGTTTCAGCGTCTCCGTGCGCTGGACCGCACTCGGCACGCACCGGGGTTATGGACTCTACGGCGCGCCCACCGGCAGGCGCGTCCACCTTTGGGGCATCTCCCAGCTGTACTTCGTGGGCGGCCGCATAGTTGAGGACTGGATGCTCTTCAACGAGTTCGATGTTCTCGCGCAGATTCTGCGCGACGAGCCTCTCACGTTGACGCCGGATCGCGAGTCGTGACCCACAGCGTTCAGCGCACTTCAGCACCCCTCGTGGCGCCTGAGCTCCGATCGGAATGAGCCTGCCGGCGGGCTTGCCCAGAGACGTCGAGCTGCGGTTGATCAAGGCGCCGCTCGCCTCGCCGGCACCCGGCCGCGACCCGGCCGTGTCAGCCAGAGTCAGCGAGATGCTGCTGCGCATCGAGCGCGAGGGCATGGACGCGGTTCGCGCCTATTCGCGCGAGCTCGATGACTGGGCGCCAAAAGACTTCGCGGTCAGCCAGGCAGAGGTAGATGCCGCTACCGAGTCCCTACCGGAGGCGCTGCAGGAGGCGATCGCATTCGCCCAACTTCAGGTTCGCCAGTTCGCCGAGCACCAGAGACGATCTCTGGTGGACTTCGAGGTGGAAACGCTGCCCGGCGTTCAGCTCGGTCAGCGCCAAGTGCCTGTGGAGCGGGTCGGCGCCTACGTCCCGGCCGGACGCCTACCCATGCTCGCCAGTCCCTTCATGACCATCCTGGTCGCAAAGGTCGCCGGTGTGGAGCGCGTGGTAGCGTGCTCACCGCCCCGGGCGGGTCGGGGTATCCACCCACCGGTTCTGCATTCCATCGCCACCTCAGGCGCTGACGCGATATTTTCGCTTGGGGGGGTTCAAGCACTCGCTGCGATGGCGTTCGGAATCGAGGACCTGGGTCCGGTCGACATGCTGGTGGGGCCTGGCAACGCTTTTGTGGCCGAGGCCAAGCGCCAGCTGTTCGGGCGAGTGGGCATAGACCTTCTGGCCGGACCGTCCGAGATCACGGTGCTCGCGGACGCAACCGCTGACCCCGAGCTGGTTGCGGCTGACCTCCTGGCTCAGGCGGAACACGGTCCGACCTCGCCGGCCATCCTGGTCACTACTGATGAGACGCTGGCGAACAGGGTCGTCAAGGAGATAGACAGGCAACTTGACGAGCTCGCTGCCTTGGGAGCGGATGAGATTCCCAGGCGTGCTTGGACCGACCATGGCGCAGCCATCCTTATCAGTTCCGCCGAAGACGCGGTTCGAGTGGTTGACGGTCTGGCGCCCGAGCACCTTGAAATCCAGACCGACCGCGACGATTGGTATTTTGACCGCCTCCGCAGCTACGGCTCGGTTTTCCTGGGATCACAGGCCACTGTGGCCTTTTCCGACAAGGCGATCGGGACCAACCACACGCTGCCCACCGCCGGGGCCGCGCGCTACACAGGTGGCTTGTCGGTGGCGAAGTATCTGAAGACGCTGACTTATCAGCGGATCGTCTCAGAAGTCGGAGTGGCGGCCATCGCGCCCGTGGCGGCCGAAATCGCCCGCGCGGACCTGATGCCCGCCCATGAGGCGTCAGCTACCCGACGGCTTGCGCACCTGTCGCAGCGGCAGGGATCTCCGCAATGAAATTGCAGGACCCCGTCCCTGACGACCAGCCGGGTGCTGGCAGAAGACGCGCGGAGCTGGTTTGCTAGGACCATGGCCCGGATAATCTGCCAGCAGCTCGCACCTCAAATCGCCGACCTTGCCGGCAACTGCCGTCTATCAATCGAGGCGATCCGCGCGGCCGTCCAGGGGAAGGCCGACGTGGTGGTGCTACCCGAGCTCGTCACGTCCGGATATGTCTTCGAATCGCGAGAGGAGGCCGTGTCGGTTGCCATCCCAGCCAGCCATCGGCTCTTCGTCGAGTGGGCGTTGGAGGCAGCCCGGGGCCCGTCAGTCGTGGTGGGGGGATTCTGCGAGCTGGGGCAGGACGGCCTGCTCTACAACAGCGCCGCGATAGTAGATGGCTCAGGCGTCCGCGCCGTTTACAGGAAGACCCATCTGTGGGAGCGAGAGAAGCTCATCTTTCAACCCGGTGCCGAGGCGCCACCGGTGCTCGACACCCAGGTCGGCCGGATAGGCGTCCTCGTCTGCTACGACCTCGAGTTTCCGGAGATGACTCGGACGCTTGCCTTACGCGGCGCCGACCTGATCGCCGTCCCGACCAACTGGCCGCTGGTGGCGCGACCGGCTGATGAACGACCGCCAGAGGTGATCATCGCAATGGCTGCCGCTCGCACCAGCCGCGTCTTTATCGCCTGCTGCGACAGGGTGGGGGTCGAACGGGGACAGGAGTGGACGGCTGGCACGGCGATCATCGACCAGTCCGGTTGGGTTATCGCGACGACGCCCGAGGCAGGGCCGGCGACAGCTGATGTCGACCTTGTCCTGGCCCGGCGGAAGGGCTGGAGCGAACTCAACGATGTGCTGGGCGACCGCCGACCGGAGCTCTATTCAGCACTAAGCGCAGAGCAGAGCGTCAGCACCCAACTTCCGCTGACAGTCTCGGACCAAACTCGATGCTGAGCGCAGGGCCGGGCGGAACCAGGAGAATGGCTTGAAAGGCCCTTCTCTGGCCAGCCGCTTGGGCGACGGGGAGCCCGTCAGCGGTCTCTTCGTCAAGATGCCTGCGCCGGCTCAGGTGGAGATGGCCAGTCGGGCCGGCTTCGATTTTGTTCTCCTCGATACAGAGCATGGGCCCGGCGGGGGACTCGAGCTCGAGCATCACCTCCGCGCCGCCGATGCGGAGGGAATGCCCGCACTCGTGCGGGTGCCGAGCCTCGATCCTGGCCCCATCCTGTCCGCTTTGGATGGCGGCGCCAGCGGGGTGGTGATCCCGCACGTGACCGACCCCACTACCGCTCGCGCAGCCGTGGCGGCCGCACACTATCCGCCACTTGGCAGGCGCGGCCTAGCTCTGTCGACTCGGGCTGGCGGCTACGGCGACATCCCGCTGGCGCGCCATCTGGAGCGGGCGGCGGCTGAGACGGTGGTCTTCGTGCAGATCGAGGACGCCGAAGCTGTCGATGCGGCCGCGGGCATCTTAACCACATCGGGAGTGAGCGGAGTGCTCATAGGGCTGAATGACCTCTCGATCTCACTCGGGCACCCCGGCGATCCCGAGCACCCGTCGGTGACTGCAGCCGTGGAGACCATCCGCGCCGCGGCCAGCGCGGCGCGGACGCCAGTGCTGGTTGTGGCTGGAGGTTCGGACGACGCTCGCAGGTGGCGGGGTTGGGGTGCAGCAGGTGTAGTTTTCGTGGCAAGCCAGCTGACATTGGGCGCCTTTGCCAGCGCCGTCCGCGAAGATCGGGCCAGCCTGACCGCGGGGCCGCCGCCCCAGCCAGGTCCCTCTGCTCCCTCCCAAGTCGCCGCCGAGCGACTGCACTTGGTGCTGGTGCCTGGCATGCTCTGTGATGCCGATCTGTGGAGCGAGGTGTCAGCCAGGCTCGGCGAGTGCGTCAGTCTCCAGGGGGCCCGGATCGATCTCGATGAGTCGGTAGCCGGTATGGCGGAGACTGTGCTGGCAAGCGCACCGCAGCGCTTTGCCCTGGTCGGCCACTCGCTGGGTGGAATCGTCTGCCTGGAAGTGATCAGGCGCGCGCCTGAAAGAGTGATCGGGATTGCCCTGATCAACTCCAGTGCGCGACCCCCTGACGAGCAGCAGTTACTGCAATGGGAGCCGCTGCAGGATGAGGCCGAGAAGGGCCGGTTCAGCCACATCGCCGCCGCGCAACCCGATGTGGTGCTGCCGCTGGCCAGACGCTCGGACAAAGCGCTGCGCGATCGCGTCGAGGGCATGGCGCGGTCGGTGGGTGTCGAAGCGTTCCGGCGCCAGCTGATGGCGCAGAGGACCCGACCAGACAGCCGCCCCTGGCTGGCGGGGATCGCCTGCCCAGCGATCGTTATTGCCGGTCAGGACGACGAGATCTGCCCGATGGCGGTCCAAGAAGAACTCGCTTCAGGCATAGCCGGATGCCGCCTGGAGAAGCTGGCTGCCTGCGGGCACCTGGCACCCCTGGAGCAGCCGGAGGCGGTCGCCGAGCGGCTTCTCGGCTGGCTGTCGGCTCTGCCACAGCCGTCTTTGCCGCCAAGAGCCGCGCAATTCGCTGGAGCCGGCTGGTGACGGGGGCTGACGGCAAGCGGGTACTCACGACTCTTGTGGGCAGCCTCCCCCGCCCGGACGCTGTTGTCGATGTGGTCCGAAAACAGGACGATGGAGAGGTGACCGACGCCGCCGCGGCTGACGCGATCATGCGCGAATCGGTTGCCGAGGTGGTCGCCCGCCAGGTCGCCGTCGGCATCGACATGGTCAGTGATGGCGAGATGAGCAAGATCAGCTACGCCACCTACATGCGTCACCGCCTGACAGGCTTCGAGTTGGGGGACGCCCCCCGAGCGGTCCCTGCCGATCTCGACGCCTTCCCTGACTACCGGGATCGGATAGCCAGTCGAGGCGAGACCCCTGTCTACCGGCGTCCGATCTGTCGGGGCCCCATCGCAGTCCGCGATCTCGGGCCGGTCCGAGCGGATATCCGCCACCTCGCCGAGGCCACTCAGACTCAACCTGTGAAGGCTGCCTTCCTCACAGCCGCCTCACCGGGGGTGATAGCTGTCTTCCAGCCCAACGAGTACTACTCGACCCAGCGTGAATACCTATACGGGGTGGCCGAGGCGATGAAGGTCGAGTACGACGAGATAGCGGCTTCCGATCTGATTCTCCAGGTCGACTGTCCTGATTTGGCCATGGGTCGTCACATCCGGTATCGGGACGAGAGCGAGGAGGCCTTCCTTGAGCATGCCGCCGAACAGGTCGAGGTCCTTAACCACGCCCTGGCCGACGTGCCTGCCGAGCGCGTGCGGATGCATGTCTGTTGGGGCAACTACGAGGGACCTCATACGAGCGACATCGACCTGCGCAAGATCCTGCCGATAGTGCTGCAGGCCAAACCCTCGATGATCGCGTTTGAAGCCGCCAATCCTCGCCACGCGCACGAGTGGGAGGCCTGGCTCGGTGTCAAGCTGCCATCCGAAAAGGTGCTGATCCCCGGGGTGATCGACACCTGCACCAACTACGTCGAGCACCCTGAGCTCGTCGCCCAGCGGGTCAGGCGGTTTGTCGAAATCGCCGGTCCCGAACGAGTCATCGCCGGCACTGACTGCGGCTTTGGGACCTTCGCCGGGTTCGGCAGGGTGCATCCGGACATCTGTTGGGCGAAGCTGCAGTCGCTGGTCCAGGGAGCGGCGCTGGCCTTCCCGGAGTGAGCCAGGCACCGAGCGCGCCCGGCGGCACCGCGAGGTAGTAATGTCTGGCTACCAGCAGATCTTCTAGGAGGAGTACAACTTGCCGAGGCGCGGACAGCACGACCAGACTCCGGGTGATGCGCGAAACCCCTATTCCGATGTGGGCGGCCCGGCGGGTAGGCACGCGCAAACGCATGATGTGCGCCGGGAGGAGCTCACCAACCCTCGCGGTCCCGACCAGCCGACGGAAGACTTCGACCAGGACCTGCATGATCCACGGCTGGAGACGGGGCCTGGGCATGTGGAGGAGAGCTTCGTCGCCGCCGACTCGAAGAGAGTCCACGACCTACTGCCCTGGCTGGACAGCTCACAGCTGGAGCAGCTTGCGGTCCTGAATGAAGGGACTCGCCTCGAGCAGGGCGGTGTCTATCTGGACCTGCGCGACCGCGAACGCGGCCCCTTCAAGGCCATCGGGGGCGAGAGCGCCGACGCGCCGCACCTGTACGTCGCCAAGCGGGACCTGGACCACGAGCTCTGGAACCGCCTGACTGGCGATCTGCCCGGCGTCCGGATCGATCGTCCCACCTAGGCAGCCCAGAGGACTTCGACAACCTTCGCCATGAGCGGCGCCCGCGCCATCGCGGTTGGCCCTGGCTGATCAGCTGATTGGCGAACAACGCTGGAACCAGCTGAGATAACGCTGGGGACACCTGAGAATAGCCGCCTTGTGGCGCCTCCCAGACGATTCATAGGAATTACTAAGGCAGCGCTAAACCGCGGAAGCCAAGCTGATTTCAAGCGCCGGTGTTCCCCCTCACCGGTGCTTTTGCAACCGACTCCCACCCTCCCGTAACGGGGCCGGAGGCTTTGAGCCTCCGGCCCTTATCCGCCAATTCGAACACACGCGGTTCACAGCAATCTCACAGCTTCAGGCCACAGGATGGAAGTGGTGACGGAAGAGCGCACTCGGGTCCTGGTCGTGGATGACGAGCCGAATATCACCGAGCTCATCGCCATGGCACTTCGCTACGAGGGGTTCGCCACTGAGACAGCGGCCGGCGGCCGTGCGGCCCTGGCCGCTGTTACGGAGTTCAACCCGGCTCTGGTCATCCTTGACGTGATGCTGCCGGACCTTGACGGTTTCGAAGTGCTGAAACGGCTCTCTGCCGAACGGCGCCGCGTACCCGTGATCTTTCTCACCGCCCGCGACGCCACCGAGGACAAGGTGCGAGGCCTGACGGTCGGTGGCGACGACTACGTGACCAAGCCCTTCAGCATCGAAGAACTGGTGGCCCGGGTGAGGGCCGTTCTTCGGCGCCACGAGGATCCATCTCAGCGATCGCAGAACCTTCTACAGCTGGCCGATCTCGAGCTTGACGAGGATGCTCACGAGGTGCGCCGGGCTGGTCGGGTGATCGAGCTCACGACCACCGAGTACCGGCTGCTCCGCTACCTGCTGATCAACGCCGGCCGCGTGCTGACCAGAAGCCAGCTGCTGGATCATGTCTGGCACTACGACTTCGGCGGTCAGGCCAACGTCTTGGAGACCTACATCAGCTATCTGCGCCGCAAGGTGGACGGCGTGGAACCGCCGTTGATCCAGACAGTCCGCGGTGTCGGCTACGTCCTGAGGCCACCTCGCGTGTGATCAAATCCCTCCGCGGTCGGCTGCTGGTGGGCTTGGTGCTGCTCGTGATCGCCGGGCTGGCCGTCAGCAGCCTGGCCACCTACCTCGCCCTGCAGTCATTCCTGCTCCGGCGGGTTGACGATCAGCTGCTCGCGGGCCGCGATCCGGCCGCCCGTTACATGCTCAGCCTCCGCGCCGGCGAGCCCAGCCGCAGCGCCTTTCCGCCGCCCTTCCCCTCCGGCACTTACGCTGAACTGCGGAGCCCCGACGGGCAGATCTTCGCCGGCACCTTCTCCTTCGGCGGTGCGGACTCAGCCGCCCAACCTCGGCTGCCGGATCCGCTCCCCAGCGCGGCCGGCGGCCAGCCGGTGATCCGGCTTCTGACCGGCAGCGGAGGCGTCAGCGATTATCGCGCCCTCTTCCAGACACTGCCGACCGGCGACCAGCTGGTATTGGCCATCCCCCTCACTGACGTGAACTCGACGCTTACCGAGCTGCTGGTGAGCGAGGCCTTGATCAGCGCCGCGGTTCTCATCGCGCTCCTGGTGTTCGCCTGGTGGGTGGTAGGTCTTGGTCTGCGACCGCTGGAACGGATGGGCGCGACCGCGCAGGCCATCGCGGGAGGTCAGTTCGGCCGGCGTGTGGAGCCGGCCACGCCCCAGACCGAGATTGGCCGGTTGGGGCTGGCCCTCAACGGCATGCTGAGCCAGATCGAGGCCGCCTTGGAGCAGCGCCGCCAGTCGGAGCAACGCCTGCGCCGGTTTGTCGCCGACGCTTCGCATGAGCTGCGCACGCCTCTCACCTCCATCCGCGGCTATTCCGAGCTGCTCCGCCTCGGGGCTGGGGCGTCGCCCGAGGATGCTGCGGTCGCCCGCCGGCGCATCGAAGAGGAGTCGCGGCGGATGAGCTCGCTGGTCGAAGACCTACTGCTGATGGCTCGGCTCGATCAGGGCCGGCCGCTGGAAGAGACGCCGCTCGACCTCCGCCAGATCGCCGCGGATGCCTGCCAGGACGCCCGCACCGTGGCCCCTGAGCGCAGGATCTCTCTCTCTGCGCCTGAGCCGGTCCGGATAGTTGGCGATGACACCCGCCTCCGCCAGGCTGTGAGCAACCTGCTTCGCAACGCGCTAAGCCACACACCTGCCGGAAGCGCTATCGAGGTCTCGCTGGCTCAGTTGGATGGCCGGGCGATCCTGTCGGTGCGCGACCACGGCCCGGGCTTGACACCAGAAGCCGCCGCGCGTGCCTTCGAGCCGTTCTACCGGGCTGATCCTGCTCGGAGCAGGGACCGCGGTGGAGCGGGACTCGGCCTCGCGATTGCCGCTGGGGTCGTGAACGCCCACGGCGGCTCCCTTCGCTACCTACCCGCGGAGGGCGGCGGGGCGACGTTTGAAATGGAGCTCCCGCTGTCCGCCGAGCAGCCGACCGAGCAGCCGATCCGGCAGGCGGAGCCTTTCATGCCGAAGGAGCTTGCGCCGCCGGCCTGACCTCCGCCTCCATGACCGCGCAGCTACGTCAGCGTTTGCCTCCGAAGAGCGTTCCGAAAACGCCCCGGATCAAGTCCTGACCCGCGCGGGAGGTGACCACCCTGCCCGCGGTTCGCACGCCAGTCTCCAGCATCCGCTGCTTCTGACGCTCCGCCGCCACTCGCTCCCGCTCTGCCCTGGCCTTTTCCGCGGCCGCCTGCCGTTCCATTCGCACCTGCTCAGCGGCGGTCAGCGGGCGCGGCTTGGTTTCGGCCTGAGCGGCTGCCGCGGCCGCCTCCTCCTGGGCCGCCTGGATCCGGGCGGTGATGATCTCGTGGGCGCTCTCCGGATCGATAGGTGTCGCGTACTTGGCGGTGAGGGGACTTACCGAGATCAAGCGCTGCACTGTCACAGCGTCCAGCGCGTCCATCAGCGAGTCGGGCGGGATCAGCCGGGTAGCGGCGAGCGGCGTCGGCACGCCTTTGGGAGAGAGCACAGTGACAGCCGCCTCGCCGGTGCCAAGCGAGGTCAGCAGCTTCTCCGTGTCGTAGAAGTCGCTCTTGGGGAAGGTGCGCGCGGCCTTGCGGAGTGCGTCAGCGTCCTGAGGTGTGAATGCGCGAAGCGCGTGCTGGACCCGGTTGCCCAGCTGAGCGAGCACCGAGCTCGGCACGTCGCCGGGAACCTGGGTCACGAAGTAGATGCCCACACCCTTGGAGCGGATCAGGCGGACTGTGCGCTCAATCTCTGCGAGGAGCGCCTTGGAGGCGCCGTCGAAGAGGAGATGGGCTTCGTCAAAGAAGAAGACCAACTTGGGCTTCGGTGGGTCCCCGATCTCGGGGAGCAGATTCCACAGCTGGGCCAGCATCCAGAGCATGAAGGTGCTGAAGAGCTTCGGTTTCTCCAGCACGTCGGAAAGCTCGAGCAGGCTGATCAGCCCCTTGCCTGACGTGTCAGTCCGGATCAGGTCCTGAACGTCGAACTCGGGCTCGCCAAAGAACGCACCGGCGCCCTCCTGCTCAAAGGTCGCCAGCGCGCGCAGCAGCACGCCCACGGAAGCCGCGGCGATGCCGCCGTACTGGGCCAGTTCCGGCTTCCCAGCGTCAGAGGTCAGGTACTGGAGGGTGGTACGCAGGTCGGGCAGGTCGAGCAGGGGCAGCTGATTGTCGTCGCAGTACTTGAAGACCATTGCCAGAATTGATGTCTGCGTCTCGTTGAGGCCCAGAACCTTGCCGAAGAGAGTAGGTCCGAAACTGTGGACTGTGGCACGCACCTGGGCGCCGACCTTGCCGGTGAGGGAGAGAAAGTCGACAGCATGCCCTGCGGGCTTGAACTCCCAGGCCATCTGCTGACAGCGTTCCTGCAGCTTGGCACTGCTGGCGTCGCCAGGCGCCGCCAGACCTGTCAGATCACCCTTGATGTCAGCGACGAAGACGGGCACGCCGGCGTCGGACAGCTGACCCGCCAGCACCTGCAAGGTCTTCGTTTTACCGGTACCAGTGGCGCCCGCTACCAGGCCGTGCCGGTTCAGAACTGTGAGCGCCACCTGGATACGGGGATCGGTCAGCGGCTCACCGTCGAGCAGAGCTGAACCGATGACGAGGCTCGGCTCCGTCAGTGAATAGCCGCTCTGCACCTCCTTTACGAACGCTTCCTTCACCCGCTGCAACCTCCACCTAGACGGACTTGCATCACCGACTGCCTGCTATGATCGCTCCGGCTCTGTTTGGGGACATGTTAGCGAGGGCAAGCCAGATGCCGAACGTTGAAGCGCCGCCAAGCCATTGCGTACTGGCGGAGTGACGATGGCAGATCAAGGGGTCCGAGACCTGGTCCGTTTGAGGGCCGGCGATGCCGGCGTCACTACTTCCGCTTTCGATCCCGCCGAGACGTTCGGGGTGTCGAAGAAACGTGCCCTGAGGGAAGTCGACGGGATCCGAAGCGAACTATCCGCACTGCAGGAGCCGTTCTACGCAGAGCGCTCACGCTCCGTATTGGTGGTGCTCCAGGGAATGGACACCTCGGGCAAGGACGGCACCATCAGCCATGTCATGGCCGGCATCAACCCGCAGGGCGTGTCGGTGACCTCCTTCAAAGCGCCGACTCCCGAAGAACTGCGCCACGACTTTCTCTGGCGCATCCGGCGGGCGTTGCCGGGACCCGGATTGATCGGCATCTTCAACCGCTCTCATTACGAGGACGTTCTGGTCGTCAAGGTAGATGGGCTGGCGCCGCCAGATGTGATCGAGGGTCGCTATGGCCGCATCAACCGCTTCGAGGCAAACCTGGTCGGGTCAGGAACCACTGTTCTCAAATTCTGCCTGCTCATCTCAGCCGAGGAGCAGCGCAAGCGGCTGGTGGCGCGGTTGGAGGATCCCACGAAGCACTGGAAGTACTCGCCGGCCGACGTCGACAAGCGCGCCCAGTGGGATGAGTACATGGTTGCCTACGATGCGGCGCTCAGCCGCTGCTCGATTCCCGAGGCCCTTTGGTACGTGGTGCCGGCCGATCGAAAGTGGTTCCGGAACTACGTCATCAGCAGTGTGCTGCTTGAGACTATGCGGGACCTGAAGCCCCGCTACCCAAAAGCCACCTTCAGCGTGGCGCGGGAGCTGGCGAGGCTGCCGGCCCACCCCGCAACGAGGGCCGGCCGGCAGCAGCACTGACCGCTAGGAGCGGATGGGTTCTCGCTTGACCAGGTGGATGACCGCCACCAGGATGCACGCGCCGATGAAGGCGACTATGAAATCGACTATGAGGCCCGAGGGGGTGTCGGTGTTGAGCGTGTTGGTGATGATGCTCAGGATCCAGCCGCCGACGATACCGCCGACAATCCCCAGCAGGATGTCCAGCAGGGGTCCGTACCCTCTACCGCTCATGACCTTTCCGGCCAGCCATCCGGCGATGCCGCCGATGATGATGAACCCTATGAAATGAAGCAAATCCGCCTACCTCCTGAACTCTGATGTGAAAGCCATTTCCATGCCTGGGCGCGAGTCGCCTGCCCACCAAGTCTAGCAGGGCTGTGAGCACTCGGAGCGCAACGCTGAAAGACCAAATGGCCACGTAAGCCGCTCCCGATGGTTTAGCCAGCCGCTGGGGCTGTCCGCGCAGAGGCCTGATGCGGGCGGCCATCTTCCGCCGTTGAGATTCAGCCGGCCCGGCGGGTCAGATCGTCCAGGCGGTGCTGCCAGTAGTCCAGGCGGCGGGTCAGCCGTCCCGCTTCCCGCTCCATGATGGCGCGGTCGCGCTGCAGTTCCGGCTGACCCGCCGGGGCGACCTTGCCGACCTGTTGCTCCAACTCCTCCAGCAGGCCCTGCTTGAACTCCACCAGCTGCACATACACGTCGCGCCAGTGTTGCGCGTCGTCAGGATGCGTACTGGCGAGGTTGCCCTCTTCGCCGGGAAGCAAGCGGTCGGTTGCCAGCGCGTCCTCAATGAGATCGTCATTACCTGGGTTTTCCCGGGGCTCAGAATCGGCGCTGCTCATCCACCTCTACCTCCCCTACGTTGCGCCGCGATAGTGATACAACCATAAGCGCTAGGGGCCGCAGTCGGAAACCTCGGCGATCCGTTGAGGCTTGTCGGCCGCGTGCCTAGGGCTTGGTTGGGCGCTCGTCAGTGCCGTGTCGCTGTTGATTGAGCTGTTCCAAGAGAGCTTCCATGTGCTCCAGGCGCGCCTCCAGTTGCTTCTGCTCCGCGCCCTGCTCCTGACCAACGAAATGAGCTGCGACTGAGGCGGCCAGCGTCGCGGTTAGACCGATGCCTGTGAACATCAGCACAGTCGCCACCAACCGCCCGGCCAGCGAGGTGGGCGCGATGTCCCCGTAGCCGACGGTCGTGGTGGTCACTATCGCCCACCAGACGCCGGACCAGAAGTCCCCCTTCACAGTGCCCGGCTCCAGGATGCTCATCAAGGCCCCACCGCCGAAGATCAGCACCACCGTGAGCGAAGCCAGATGAAGGAGACCGCTGCGACCCAGTACGCGCCCCAGAGCTGGAAGGGCTACCGAGAGCAGCCCGACCATCCTCACCAGCCGGAACAGCCGCACGATGCGCACGAGGCGGCCCAGCCGCAGCAGGCCACCCAGCGCCGGCAGCAGCGGGCAGGAGAGCACCACTATCAGCAGGCTCAACCAGTGGCCCCTCATAAATCGGCGCCTGTCGGGCGCTGTCGCGAGCAGGCAAACGAACTCGACCGCAAACACTCCCCAGATGAGCCAGTCAGCACCGCCCAGGTCAGCTCCCAGCCCACCCTTCTCCTCCAGCACTGTGAGAGGCACCGAGGCCAGCGCGGCGATGATCACGATGGGCGTGAAGAAGCGTTCCAGGCTCTCGTGCAGGGAGGCAAGCGATTGCCTCAGATCGTGACTTTGGCTCTCCATCTTCGCAGCGTATACGCGGTTTGGCGCTCGCTCAGCCCTGCCGCCGCTCCCAGTCTGGGGTGCGACGCGACTTCTAGGGCAACCCGGTGCTACTGGGAGTACTTGGTCGAGCCGGCGACAAGCCGCTGCCGCACGCTGTCAGTCGTCGCGAGCTCAGCCACTGTCAAGGCCATCGCTAGCGCCCCCTCCACCACCGCGCGGTCTGCCGACTCCGTCACGCAGGCTGCGGTGAACTCCGGTTGGTGATTGCTGGCCCCCTTGGACTCGATGGCGAGCATGGGATGAATCGTCGGCATGGCCAGAGAGATGTTGGCCATGTCGGTCGAACCGCCGCGCCTGGGCGGCAGCTCCTCGAATCTGCGACCGACCGCGACGGCGTTTCGCTGATAGATCTCGGCGATCTCCACGTCAGGCCGGAATTCGGAATACGGCGGGCTCTCGTCTTCCTCCACCAGCGCACAGCCGGTCGCCAGAGCACCCGCCTGGAAACACTTGTCGATGCGGGCCCGCAGCCGGTCCAAGGCCTGCAGATCGACAGCTCGAGCGTAGAAACGGCCCTCACAGAGCGCGGGGACTATGTTGGGCGCCAGGCCACCGTCGGTCACTATGCCGTGCACCTGATCACTCGGGTTGAAGTGCTGACGAAGCAGACCGATCGCCACCTGCGCCACTGTCAGCGCGTCGCCAGCATTCACGCCCCGCTCCGGGTAGGCCGAAGCGTGGGCCTCCTTCCCCGTATAAGCCACGCGGAAGTGCGAAACCGCCAGGCAGTCCATGTAAATCCTCTCTTCCGGTGAGGGATGGACCATCATCGCGGCGTGAACGCCGTCGAAAGCTCCCCGCTCCAGCATGAGGATCTTGCCGCCGCCGCTCTCCTCGGCCGGCGTGCCGAGCACCCGCACTGTCAGATCCAGATCGTCCGCCACCCCGGCAAGCGCCAGCCCGGCGCCGACTGCGCTGGAAGCGATGATGTTGTGCCCACAGGCGTGACCGATGCCGGGCAGTGCGTCGTACTCCGCGCAGATGCCGATGGTCAGAGAACCGCTGCCCGCCGTGGCGACGAAGGCGGTTTCCAGATCGCAGACGCCCTTGTCAACCGCGAAGCCGCCTTCGGCCAGTTGATCGGCCACCATCTCGGCGGACTGACGCTCCTCGAAGCGGATCTCGCGGGCCGCGTGGACCCGGTGGCTGAGCCGCAGCAGATGGGATCGAGCGCTCTCCATTTGGCGCCGCATTTCCGTGCCCACCTGCATCATCGCTTCACCTCCGTCAAGTTCCTGGCTACGTGCTCGAGAAGTTCCGCTAGTGAGAAGCTACCCTCTTCCAGATTGTCCTGGAAAAGTGTGACCCGGCCGCTGCCGGGATCACGCGCCACCTCCGCGTCAGGCAGCAGCCCGGCCCGGATCTGCCCCGGCGAAGGCAGGGGCCGAACCTGAATCTCCTCCTCTGGGGCGATCTCGGCCAGCAGTAGCCGAAACTGCACAGGGCTCAGGCGGAAAGGAGGGCGGAGCGTGGGATCGAGCTTTGCGGCACGCTGGTGGGCGTCTGCGCCCGCCGCTGGGAGGTTGCAGTGTCGCGCCACCCTGGCCAGAAACCGCCACGCCTGTGGGTCTTTGGGCGAGCGCTCACAGGCCGCCTGGGCCGCCTCCAGAGCATCGTACATGCGACCTCTTTGGAAGAGCTCGGCGGCCGTTCGAATCAGCTCCATGCGGGCCGATACGCTAGCAGGAAAGGACTCGTGCGCTTTTTAAGACCTCCTCCGCCCCGCGTAGCCAATGCGGTATCAGCCGATCTGCGACAGTTGGCTGTGCTTTACGAAGCCGCCTGGGCCGAGCCGGCCGACGTGCTCAGCGAGGAGGAGCGCGCGCGGGCCACGCCGAGCAGCGAGGACGTTGCCGCCTGGTTCCGAGGCGGCCTGGAGGTGTTCCGTCTCACTTACGAGAACCGGCTGGTGGGCGCCATCAGATGCGGCTTTCCTTCCGGCTCCTGCCACATCGACAACCTGGTTGTCCACCCTGACGTGCGCAATCGCGGTTTCGGCCGCGTGCTCGTGGAGCACTGTCTCGGCCGCGCCCGTCGCGCCGCCCTCCCCAGGTCATGGGCTCAGGTGGACACCCGCCTGCAGGTTGCCAGGCGGCTGCTGCATCACTGCGGCTTCCAGGAGACGGGTCAGCACGAGACCGCCGACCGGCGGACGCTCATCCTCTTCGAGAAGCGGAATTGAGCAACGCTTTCAGGCCTCTGCGTCTTCAGCCGCCGCCCGGAGCCGCGCCGAGGCCCGGCTCGGTCATCCGCTCAGGCCTGAGCAGCTCCTCCAGCTGCTGCTCGCTGAGGCCGCGTTCACGACCCAGCTCCCGGATTGTGCGGCCGCTCTTCAAGGCTTCCTTGGCCAGCCGGGCCGCCTCGTCGTAGCCGATCACCGGTGCCAGCGCTGTCGCCAGCATCAACCCCTGTTCGACCAGCTGCGGCCCTCGTTCGGTCGCCCGCAAACCCTCCACGCAGCGTTCCGCAAAGTTGGCGGCTGCGCTGCCAAGCAGTTCGATTGACTCCAGCAGAGCGACCGCGGTGACGGGCATCATCACGTTCAGCTCCAGGAAGCTGCCGGTTTGGGCGAAGGCGACTGTGGTGTCATTGCCCAGCACCCGCGCGACCACCATTGTCAGCGACTCGATGATTACAGGGTTGACCTTCCCCGGCATGATGCTGGAGCCCGGCTGAGTTTCGGGCAGTGAGAGTTCAGCCAGGCCAGCCCTCGGCCCCATGCCCAGCAGCCGGACGTCCGAGCCGATCTTCCAGAGGCTGAGGGCTACCGATCTGAGCGCCCCGTGGGCGCTGACCACGGCGTCCAGCGTCGCCTGGGCGTGGAAGTGGTTACCGGCCTCGCGGACTGTGACGCCGGTCATCGCGGAAAGCCGCTCGCAGGCGCGCCGGGCATACTCGGGATGGGCGTTGATCCCGGTGCCCACGGCAGTGCCGCCAAGGGGGACGTTGAGCAGGTCACTCTGACCCGCGCGCGCCCTTCTCACCGACTCCTGCATCTGGCCGGCATAGCCTGAGAACTCCTGGCCAAGCCGGATTGGAGTGGCGTCCTGGAGGTGCGTGCGACCTGTCTTCACGATCGGCCAGAACTCCTCCGATTTCTGCCGAAGCGCCACTTCCAGTCGCGTCAGCCCCGATAGCAGATGCTCTTCGATGGCCACAGCGCCGGCAAGCTGCATCGCCGTTGGAATCGTGTCGTTCGAGCTCTGGCAGATGTTGACGTCGTCGTTGGGATGCACCCGGCGGCCGTCGCGCAGTCGCTGCGTGGCCAGGTGCGCGATCACCTCGTTGGCGTTGACGTTGGTGGAGGTGCCGGAACCGGTCTGATAGATGTCGATCGGGAATTGATCGTCCCAGCGACCTTCGGCGACCTCCGCCGCGGCCGACGCGATGGCTGCCGCTTTGTCGAGATCCAGCAACCCCAGCTCAGCGTTGACCTCGGCGGCGGCCTGCTTGATCTGCGCCAGGGCGCGTATGAAGCGGCGCGGAAAACGCTGACCCGAGATGGGAAAGTTGAGAACCGCGCGCTGGGTGGAGGCACCGTAAAGAGCCTCGGCCGGTACCTCCATCTCGCCCATGGAGTCGCGCTCGACGCGCGTCTCAGAAGCTTCGTGCCGGGTCGTCACGAGTCGATGTTAGGACCTGCGCCAGCCCTATCCCTCTCCCAGGAAGCCAGCTTCCAGGCACTATCTACATGAATGCAGCGCCTGGCCGCGGTCGACATCGGAAGCAACACGATTCACGCGCTGGTCTGCGACATCGTCAACGGCAGGTTGCAGGAGGTCGCGCACGAGGTGGCGATGCCCTCGCTGGGCACCGCGGTCGCCAAGACCGGCGAGATCGGCAAGGCCAAGACGGCAGAGGCGATCGCCGATCTCAAGAGCGTGTTGAAGCAAGCCTCCCGGCACGACTACCAGCACCTGGTAGCCGGCGCCACCGAGGCGGTCAGGCAGGCGCGCGATCGCGACGCTTTCCTGGCCCGAGCCGCTGCCGAAACCGGCGTGCCGGTCAGGCTCATCACTTCTGAGCGAGAGGCGCAGCTCAGCTTCCAGGGCGTTGCCAGCGCGCACGCGAGCGGGGGGGAGTGGCTGATGGGTGACATGGGCGGCGGGAGCACCGAGCTGGTCAGGGCCAAGAACCGCGACATGCTGGCTTGGGTCTCCCTCCCAGTGGGTACCGGCATGCTGGCCAGCCGGTATCTGGCGGACCCGCCCCAGTCAGACGAGCGGGACCAGCTGCGCCGAGACGCCGCGCAGACGCTGGCCGGCGGGGCTCCTGTGTTCCGACCGGAGCGTCTGGTCATGACCGGCGGGACGGCGTCCAACCTACCGCTGGTCCTGGACAGCCGGGATCCGGCCGTCAAGCTCTCAGTGGCTGACATCGCAGAGGCTCGCCTGCGGCTCGACGCTGAACCGGCGGCTCAACTGGCCGGCGAGCTGGGTCTGCCAGCTTCCCGGGTCATCGCCCTGCGGGCTGGGGTGGAGGTTCTACTGCTTCTCTTGGACCGCTACCAGCTCAAGCATTTGCACGTGAGCCATGAGGGCGTCCGGCATGGCATGTTGCTTGCCTATCTCGAACGCGGGGAGGACTGGTGGCGGTAGGCGGTGCCGCCCTCGCCAAAGTCAGGCGGAGTCGTCCAGTCCCTGGGCGTTGATCTTTTCAGGCGCAATCTTCAGGATCACGCGGACTTCGCCCGGTCGTCGATACGGGTATTTCTCCCGGCCGATGTATTTGTAGGCAAGGTTGTCGATGAGCTCGTCCGCGCCCTCCGTTGTCACGTCGACGACCTTGCCGCGCACTGACGCAATCCGCCAGGCATTGGTTGGATCGACGACATTGACGGCCACCCGGGGATCGCGGCGGATATTTCGCACTTTCTGACGGTCCTCGGAAGTGTTGACCAGAATGTGTTCGCCGTCGGTATCGACCCAAACCTGGGTGAGTTGGGGCCAACCATCCGGCATCAGCGTTGCTATCTCGCAATACGCCTTTTCGCGCAGGAGTTGCCGGAAACCGGGAGAAATCGATACAGCCATGTGTGGTCTCCTATCAACACCTGAGTGATATTGCTGGGCGAGTATACCCTGGCGCTCATTCCCAAAAGCCAGGGCGTGGTCAGCACGATTCAGCGCCCTCTTATAGCTCGGTCGGGCTCACGCAGGCGCTGTCAACCTCACGGAGTGAGGGCTTCGTTTTCGGGCCATGTGGAAAGTCGATCCTCCAGTTGCACCCTGGTCGGGTAGCCCTGAATGTCCCCCGGGACGCTCACCGAGGACGCGCCTACCAGGTTGGCCCAACGGAGGGCCATCTGCGGCGGACACCGCTCAAGAAGCGCCGCCAGGAAGCCTGCATCGAAGCCGTCGCCGGCGCCTACCTCGTCAACCACCTTCGGTGGCAGGAACCCGGGGTGGC
Source organism: Candidatus Dormiibacter sp. (assembly GCF_050999135.1). Lineage (NCBI taxonomy): Bacteria > Bacillati > Candidatus Dormiibacterota > Candidatus Dormibacteria > Candidatus Dormibacterales > Candidatus Dormibacteraceae > Candidatus Dormiibacter > Candidatus Dormiibacter sp. The sequence goes on from NZ_JBPCPN010000006.1 coordinate 28,638, forward strand.
TGACTGGGACACCGCCGATCAGGCCGATCGCCCCCCGTGGTCCTCGCTTGGCGACCACTGTCGTGGGGCCCATCGCCGCGGCCGCGACGATCGCTTCGCCCGCGACCTCCGGCTCAAAGAAGGCTTCGAACTCTTCCACAGTCCCGAGCAGCACATGCGCTCTGCGGATCAGCGGGCTCAGCGCCTCACGCGCACGCGCGACATCCCAAAGTTGAAGTCGGAGGTTCAAGTCGAGAGAACGAATGGAGCCGGGCGGCGCCAGCTCGAACGCCCTCACGGCAGCAGCGGCGCAGCTGGCGCTCAGCGCACAGGTCATCCCGTTCAGGTGCACCAGCCCGGCTCCAGCGAAATACTTCGGGTCCAGGTCGTCAGGTGTCAGATGGCTCGCCGCAGAGCCCTGGCGGTAATACAGCACCTGCGTGGTTCTGCTCGCCGGATCCCGGTGCTTGAAGAAGACGCCGGTCGGGTGAGGATCCCGCTTCACCTGCGACACGTCAACCCCCTCACCACCGATCGCGGCGAGGACGAAGTCACCTAGCGGGTCAGCTCCGACCCGACTGATCCAGCCCGAGCGGACGCCAAGTCGACCCATCGCGATGGCGAAGTTGGAGTCCGCGCCGGCCGTGTCCATGGTCAGAAGTCGCGCCTGTGCCAGTGCCACTTTCGGGTCTGCCGGGTGCAGCAGCACCATCGTCTCGCCGAGGGTCACGACTGCCGGCGGCTCACCGGGGACGGTCACCAGTCGGCCACCGCTCCGTCCTGGTGGAAGTAACGCATCTGCTTCTCGGGCCGGTAGGGGTGCAGCGCGGCCGCCTGCTCGTCGACCTCCACTCCCAGGCCGGGGAGGTCGGGTGGTTCGATGTAGCCGCCGCTGGCATGAAGGGAGTTGGTCACGACTTCGTCGCGCCAGGGCACGTCAGAGCGGATCGCCTCCTGGATCAGGAAGTTAGGCAGTACCAGGTCGAGCTGAACCGCAGCCGCGGTCGCAATTGGACCGAGGGGGTTGTGAGGGGCGATTGACACGTAGTGGCTCTCCGCCAGGGCGGCGATCTTCCGCACCTCCCAGAAGCCGCCCGCGTGGCAGATGTCGGGTTGGGCCACCGCGCAGGCCGCGCTCTCGAACAGCTCCCTGAACTGGAACCTGGTTACAAGCCTTTCCCCGGTGGCGATCGGGACGGAGGTAGCCCGCGCCACCTGGGCCATGCCAGCCACGTTTTCGGGCGGGCACGGCTCTTCGATGAAGTAGGGAGCGAAGGGGGTCAAAGCCTCGATGTATCGGATCGCACCCGCGGGGGTCGTGCGGCCATGGAAGTCGACCATGATGTCCACCTCCTCCCCCAGCGCGAGCCGCAAGGCCTCCATCAGCTTGGCGGCCTGGCGGATGGTGCTGGCGTGTTCGAGCGGCTCGCCGACCGGCACTATCAGGACCTTGACAGCGGTATAGCCATCGGCGATGCTCCGGCGAGCGCGCTCGGTGAACTCGTCGATGGTCGTGTTCAGATAGAGGCTCGCCATCTCGCCGCCACCCAGGTGGTCGTACATGCGGATGCGCTCGCGGACGCGGCCTCCCAGTAGTTGATGGACAGGCCTCCCGAGAGACTTGCCGAGGATGTCCCAGCAGGCCATCTCGATTCCGCTGATCGCGCTCATCCCAATCACGCCCGACCGCCAGAACCCCTGACGCGTCATCACCTGATAGAGATGCTCGATCCGGCACGGATCTTCTCCCACGAGGAAGTGCGCGAGGTCCTCGACGGCCCCCACCACCCCGAGGGTGTGCCACTCCAGCGACGCTTCGCCCCAACCTGTGATCGCCTCGTCGGTTTCAACCTTGACGAAGACCCAGTTGCGCATCTCGGCGTTGACGACGACTGTCCTGATCGCTTTGATGACCATTCCGGTCAACCGCCGTACATGTGCTCGAGTCGGCCCTGCGCTCTAGCTCGATGGCGAAACAGAGCTCCCGCGTGCGGCTGCCGCTCGAGCTGCTCGGCTGTGAGACCTCTGCTCGCGCTGGTGATGTACAGCTCGTCCAGATCGGGGCCGCCAAAGGCACAGCTCGTGACCTGGCTCACAGGCAGGCGAACTATCCGCTCCAACCGGCCCTCGGGGTCATACCGATGCACCGCCGAGCCTCCCCAAAGGGCTACCCAGAGAAAGCCCTCAGCGTCAACCGCCATACCGTCCGGCGCAGCTCCGGCGGCCTCCACTCGCGCGAGATGCCGGCGCTTTCCCAACTCACCTGGCTCGGCTTCGTAGTCGAACGCGTCGATCCAGCCGGTCGGGGTGTCGATGTAGTAGAGGGTCCGGTCGTCAGGACTCCAGCCGATTCCGTTCGAGATCGACACTCCAGCCAGGACGGGGGCAACCCGGTGGTCTTGCTCGAGCCGGTATAGGCTCCCCGCGCCCCGGCTGCCGTCATAGGCCATGGTGCCCGCCCAGAACCTGCCCCGGCTGTCACAGCGGCCGTCGTTGAAGCGCAGTCGGTTCCCGTTGGCGGCAACCTTGCTGAGCGGCCGAACCGCTCCGGATCCCGATTCGAGCGTGGCGAAGCCCTCCCGGACTGCCAGCACGAGTCCGCCCTCCGCTCGCAGCGCAGCTGCCCCGACGTGGCTGCCGACGTCGACAACGCTGTCGCGGGCCGTCCGTGGGTCGAAACCGTGAACCTCACCGGCCAGGATGTCCACCCAGATCAGCTGTGAGCAGCGATGGTCCCAGATCGGACCCTCACCCAGTTGGGCGTGGGCGTCGAGGACAAGCTCAACCTCGTACCCGCTCAATTGCTGAACTGCGCGCTCAGGCCGCCATCGACAAGATGAGCGGTGCCTGTGATGAAGCTTGCTTCGTCGGAGGCCAGGAAGGCGACCAGGTTGGCGACATCCGCCGGCGCCCCGATCCTTCCCCTCGGATGCCTGGCCACTACCGCGGCCAGAGCGGCCTCCGGATTCTCCTGTCGCTCGAGCCATTCATCCACCAGGTGAGTGTGAATCCAGCCTGGACAAACCGCCACAGCTCGGACTCCAGCCAGTCCGTAGTCGAGCGCCAGACTGCGTGTCAGGCCCAGCAGCCCTGACTTAGCCGCCGCGTACGGAAACATGCCAGGCGTCGTCATGTAGGCGTGGATCGAGGCGATGTTGACTATCACGCCACCTCCGCCTTGCATGCCGGGTAGGAGGTGCTTGCAGCAGAGCCAGGAGCCCTTCAGGTCGACGCCCATGAAGGCATCCCAGTCCGTTTCCGTCATCTGCACAGCATCGAAGTAGGCGTTGAGGCCGGCATTGTTGACCAGCACGCTGACGCGTCCGAGGCGTTCGGTCGTGGCGTTACTGGCCGCCGCCACATCGGCTTCTGACGACACATCGCAGCGCAAGCATTCAACGCTGTCCGTGGGCGCGTCGTAGTCCTCAGGCGAGACTGGGCAGAGGTCCCACGCCGCCACCCTGGCGCCTTCAGCGGCAAGTTTCTCGACGATTGCTCGGCCGATTCCCTGGGCGCCGCCGGTCACTACCGCAACCTGGCGGTCCAGCCGGCCAGCCGTCATGACTTGCCGGCGACGGCTGCAGGTAGTGCCTCGTCAAGCGGCGCGCCCCGATAACCGAGCCGGCGCGAGATGTTGGCCGCCGCCGAGAGCACATGACTGGCCATGTCGCTGTCCGCCAGCTCCTGAGGCATCCGGTCGCTCGGGCCGGCGACACTGATGGCCGCCACCACCTCACCGTCGTGGTCGCGAACCGGCGCGGCGATGCAGCGCACCCCCGCCTCGCGCTCCTCGTCGTCCAGGGCGTAGCCACGGCGGCGAATCCTTTCCAGCTCGTCCATCAGACTCGCGGCGGTCGTGATGGTGTGTGGCGTCAGGCGCGGAAACGTCTGCATCGAGGCCCAGGCGCCGACCAGCTCGCGAGGGCGGAAGGCAAGCTGCGCCTTCCCCAGGCCAGTGCAGTAGGCGGGGAGGATCGCCCCCGCCCGGGACTTCATGTACCCCACCGGCTGTCGCGAGAGCACGCGCTCCAAGTACACCACCTGCCACTCGTCAAGCACCGCGATCTGAGTGGTTTCGCCGGTCACATCTCGCAGCCACTCCAAGTGCGGCAGCGCCTCCGTGGGCAGGTCGACGCTGTCTCGTGCCGCGGCGCCGAGAATGAAGCACTTGTAGCCCAGCGAGTACCCATTGCCTGACTTGTGCACGTAGCCCATCTCCTCCAGCGTGCGGACCAGGCGGAAGGCGGTGGCGCGGGGTACGCCGGTCGCAGCGGTCAGTTCGGCCAGCGATTTTGACCGGTCGCCATCCGCCAGCGCCTCCAGCAACTCGAGTACCTTACGGGCTGCCTGAACCCGGTACCGCGACGACGGCGGTTCTCCGAGCGTGGAACGGCGCTTCATCCACCGAGAGTCTAGTGTCACTGGAACATTAGATTCGTCGGCATCTCGCAGGATCGGCGGCTGGAGTCAAGAACAGGTGGTCAAACGACCAGGTCGAGGTCTTTCACCGCTTTCCTGCCGACGATGCCGCTTGGCGATCGCGATCTCGGCGCCCGATCAGCGGGGCAGCGCCTGCAAGCTCGCCACGAGCTCGGTCGCCCGCCGGCGGATCACTCCAGGGTCGCGAGCCCCAGTAAGCCAGCCGCCCATTGCAACAGCCACTGCACCTGCCGCGATCAGCTCCCCCGCAGTCTCCAGGGTGACGCCCCCCGTTGGGATGAGCGGGATCTCAGGCAGAGGACCCCTCATCTCGCGCACGAAGTCAGTACCAGTCGTGGAGGCCGGAAACAGCTTGACCGCAGCTGCGCCGGCCCGCCAGGCTTGGATGATTTCGGTTGGAGTGCAGCCACCTGGAAAGGCGGGAATGCCGCGGTCGGCGCACCAGGCGATCAGCTCATCATCCACGTGCGGCATCACCAGGAACGACGCGCCGGAGGCGACTGCCTTAGCTGCCGTCTGACGGTCGAGCACTGTGCCGGCGCCGATCAGGAGCTCCGGCTCGCTATACCGCTGACGAAGAGCCTCAATGGCTGGGAGAGCGTCCTGGCTGTTGAGGGTGAGCTCAAACGCCCGGATTCCACCTGCTACGAGCGCCTGCGCGACCGCCTGCACGCTGTCGGGCTCGAGGCCTCGGCCGATCGCGATCACCCGGCTCTCCAGTATCGGAAGGGGTACTGAAGGCCTGGAAGCAGCGACCGCGTTGGGGTGGGTGGGCGCTTGAACTGGCTGCCGGGTGGCGTTCAACGAGCGCCTCGGGTCTGCTTCCACGGCCACGTTGACACTACCATTTGCCGGCTTGTATGCTCAAGCCGCAAGAGTCTTATCTCGGCTACTGAGACACACCAATGGAAACGGAGCAATCTTGGAGGAGGCGGATTTCGATGATTCATTCACATCCGGATAGGGGCTCACAGCTCCGAGTCGTGGCTTTGCTGGCTGGGCTGGTCCTCCTTGCCTGCGGAGGCAGCGGCAGCGGCGGCTCCTCGAGCAGCAAGAAACCATTGCTGGTGGCGATTTACAAGAGTGGCACCCAGCAATACTTCATCGATCAGGCCACCGGCTTCAAGGCTGAGGCCACGCAGCTCGGCGCAGACACCAAGGTCTATGACGTGGCGCTGGACGGCAACAAGGCGGTCAACACAGTCAATGACGCCATCGCGGCTGGAGCCAACGGCATTGGCATCACCGTCCCCGACCAAAAGATCGGGCCCGCGGTAGCTCGCGCCGCGAAGGACGCCAAGATTCCGCTCGTTGCGACCGACGACGCCATCAGCGACAGCTCTGGCGCTCCAGTGCCATTCGTCGGCTTTGACGGTCGCGACATGGGTACCAAAGTCGGCCAGGAGGCCGGCAAAGAGCTTGCGACGGCCGGTTGGTTGAAGGATTCATCGAAGAAGGTGGCCGCGCTTGTGGTCGAGGCTCCGACGGTGAGCGTCATCGTAGACCGCACCACTGCCGAAAGAGAGCAGCTCAAGAATGCAGGCATGACCGCCGACCAGCTCATCACAGTTCCTTACTCGGGTGAGACCGACTCTGCTCTTCAGGCGGCTGGTCCCGTCCTCACTGCTCATCCCCAAATCACCAACTGGGTGGTCGTCGGGGGCAACGACGAGGGCGTCAAGGGTACGCTGCTGGCTCTTCAAAACGCCGGCATCAAGCCCGACAATGTGATCGGCGTGGGACTCGGCGCCTACGAGGCGTGCAAGCCCTGGGCAGCCAGCCAGCCCAGTGGTTTCAAGTCGGCGCTCTACATCTCAGGCAAGGATGTCGGCCAGGCCGCCGCCAAGGTGCTTTATGACAACGTCAAGAACGGCACCAAGCTGCCCCAAAAGACCATTGCCAAGACCACCATCGTGAACAAGGACAACTACAAACAGGTCGGGGTTGTCTGCACTCAGTAGCCCGCCTTCACCAGGGGCCGCCGTAGGCGGAGCTGGAGCCGGTGACGCTCTTCTGATAGAGAACGTCAGCAAAGGCTTCGCCAACGTGCAGGCTTTGAGTGACGTTTCACTCGAAGTCCGCCCGGGTGAAGTGTTGGCGCTGATGGGCGAGAACGGCGCGGGCAAGTCAACGCTTCTCAGGATCCTGAGCGGCGACTACCAGCCCGACCAGGGCTGGCTGACGCTGGCCGGACACCGCCTCACGTTTGCCTCACCACGGCAGGCGCGACAGTCGGGGATCCGGGTCATCTACCAGGAGGCTGAAATCATTCCGGGCGTTGACGTCGCGGAGAACATCTACGCGGGCGAGCTGCCGCGCCGGGGCCCGTTCATCGATCGGGGACGGCTGGACGCTCAGGTGCGGGAGGCAATCAAGGAGTACGGTTTCGGCACGGTGCTGCCCGCGCATGCGGACGGCGACAAGCTCTCGCCGGCTCAGCGACAGCTGGTCGAGATACTGCGAGCGCTCAAGTCGGGCGTGAAGGTCCTGGCTCTCGACGAACCGACCTCATCGCTGACCGACGAGCAGGTTGAGTCGCTCTTTGTACTGATGCGCCGTCTGCGCTCCGAGGGAGTCGCCATCGTCTATGTCTCCCACCGCATGCGGGAGATGTTGCAAATCGCCGACCGGATAGCCGTCTTGCGTGACGGCAGATTGGTAGCCGTTCGGCCGGTGAAAGAGACCAGCGAGGGCGAAATCGTCAGGCTGATGGTCGGCCGGGACCTGACCGAGGTGCTCGAGCGCACGCCCTCGGCCAGCAGCCGGGTCGTGCTGCGGGTTCGCGACTTGAACAGCGATTGGCATCGTGGGATCAGCTTTGAAATCAAGGCAGGCGAGGTCCTGGGATTCGCCGGCCTGGTTGGGGCCGGTCGGACTGAGCTGGCCAAGGTCGTGTTTGGTGACTACCGGCGTAACTCCGGCACCATCGAGGTGGATGGCCGAGTGGTTGACATCCGGCATCCTTCGCAGGCGATCGCGGCAGGCATTGGACTGGCGCCGGAGGACCGAAAGGGCGACGGGTTGGTGCTGATCCGCAGCGTCCAGGAGAACGTGGCCCTGGCAATCCTTCGGCGGTTGTCTCGGTTGAGGTTCATCCGTGCGGCTCTGGAGCGGAGGGTGGTCAGGGAGTATGTCGACCGACTGCGGATCAGGACTCCCTCCATGGGCCAGCAGGTCGCCAAACTTTCGGGTGGCAATCAGCAGAAGGTTGTACTGGCGCGATGGCTGGCAGCACACCCGAAGGTTCTGATCCTGGACGAGCCCACGCGGGGCATCGACGTCGGCGCCAAGGCAGAGATCTATAGATTGATCAACGAACTCGCAAATGAGGGCATCGGCATCATGCTGATCTCCTCGGAGCTGCCCGAGATCCTGGGCCTTGCGGATCGGGTGCTGGTGATGCAGAAAGGCCGCATCACCGGTGAGCTGTCGGCGGCTGAAGCGACCGAGGAGAAGGTCCTCGAATTGGCCATGCTTGATCAACTGACTGTCGAAAGCGAGACCGCCTAATGTCCGTCAACGGACCGGAGAGCCGGGAGGTGAAAGCAGGGGGTACAGCTCGGCGACCTGAGATTCCAGGCGCGGTTCGTCATGTCTTCTCCAGGGTTGACACCGAGAGCCTATCGCTGATCATCGCACTCGCCATCCTGGTGATCGCCATCGCCAGCCAGACTGACAAGTTCTTCCTGCCCAGGAATCTGCTCAACATCGGTCAAAACGTCTCGGTCCTCGGGCTGGTGGCGGTTGGCGAGACGATAGTGATCCTCGCGGGCGCTCTTGACATCTCGGTCGGCTCAATCGCCGGCGTCGCCTCGGTGACGGCAGCGATCGCCCTCCAGCACACGTCGCTGGCGGGCGGGGGAGTCGCAGCCGGACTGATGGTCGGCCTGGCTTTTGGAGTCGCGAACGGGCTGGTCGTCACGGTGCTGCGGGTGAACCCGGTCATAGCCACGCTGGCCACGTTCGCGGCTTTTCGCGGGATCGCCTTCCTGCTCGCTCCGGGAGGCAAGCCGGTGGGCGTTTCCAATGAGGGCTTCATCAACATCGGCGTCGGCCGCATCTTCGATACCGACACGTTCCCAGGCATCCCCGTTTCGCTCCTGCTTTTGATCGGCGTCGCCGCCGCAGTGGAGGTGATGCTGCGCTACACGGACTTCGGACGCTCCATTTACGCGATGGGCGGCAATCCCGCGGCGGCGCGCTTGGCCGGCATCAGCCTGAACCGGATGAGGATCGCCATCTACGGCAGCTCCGGGGCTTTGGCCGGACTCGCCGGCATTGTCGTCACCGCCCGAGTCACCGCCGGCGAGCCCGCCTCAGGCACCCAGGGCTTGGAGCTGCAGGCGATCACGGCCGTGCTGCTGGGCGGTGCTGCCCTGACCGGGGGTAAGGGCAGCGTGATCGCCACCATGCTTGCAGTTCTCCTGGTCGGCACCTTGACCGACGGCATGAACCTGCTCGGCATTCAGACGTTCTATCAGGATGTGGCGCAGGGACTTCTGCTCATCACCGCCGTCGCGATCGGACAGTATCGGGCGGCGCGAGCCGAACGCGCGCGAACTCGCACCGGCTGAGATCGCGTCAGGCGCGGTTCCTGGCAGCGTCTGGTTGACGCCCGTGATGCCAGGTGATATTCTCATATTCCGACCTGTTTGTTTCATTGAGTGAGATTGTCCATTGGGGACCGGGAGAAGACAGTGTCGCAGGGCCACTCCGCCGCACCCCGCCCGCCACGGCTGACCGCGTCGCGTATGGCCTTGCGCCGGGTAGCCTCCTCTCTGGTCACAGCCGCGCTCGGCCTTGGTTTGGTGCCGGCGCTGCTGGTGACTGGAGCCGTGCCGGCGCTGGCTCTGGACAACGGGCTGGCCCGGATGCCGTATTTGGGCTGGAACACCTATTACGGCCTCGGCTCCAGCTTCAACGACGCAAAGATCAGGGCTGAGGCCGATGCGATGGTCAGCAGAGGGCTGAAGGCAGCCGGCTATCGATACGTCTGGCTGGATGGCGGCTGGTGGTCAGGTACCCGCGATGCCAACGGCAATATCACCGTTGACGCGACACAGTGGCCCGAGGGGATGAAGGGCGTAGCTGACTACATCCATGCCCGCGGCCTGCGGGCCGGGATCTACACCGACGCCGGAAGCGATGGCTGCGGTGGGGCCAATCAGGGCAGCTATGGCCATTACCAGCAAGACGTCAACCAGTTCGCCGCCTGGGGTTTCGACGCCGTCAAGGTCGACTACTGCGGCGGTACCAAGCAGAATCTTGACCCGGCCACACAGTACGGTCAGTTCCGGGACGCCATCCTGAACGACACCCCGCGGCGGCCGATGCTCTTCAACATCTGCAACCCCTTTCCGCCTGGCACCTCGCCTTGGACTCCCAACTATCCGCCCTACGATCGCTCCGCCTACAACTCCTTCAGCTTCGGTCCCAGAACCGGAAACTCGTGGCGGACCGACACGGACATCGGTTTCGTACGCAACATCCAGTTCAAGGACGTTCTTCGCAACCTCGACCACAACGCCGCGCATCCGGAGGCGGCGGGCCCCGGACACTGGAACGACCCCGACTATCTCGGCCCTGAACTCGGCATGACCAGCAACGAGTCGCAGGCGCAGTTCAGCCTGTGGGCTGTCGTGGCAGCCCCGCTGATCATCGGCAGCGATGTGTCAGCCCTTTCGCAGAGCGCCGTGGACATGCTCACCAACGATGAGGTCCTCGACGTCTCGCAGGACGTGCTCGGCGTTCAAGGTAAACCGATCTCCACCCAGGGCAACGGCCAGGTCTGGGTAAGGCCTTTGGCCAACGGCGACCGCGCGGTTGCCCTGCTCAACCGCGGCACAGTGCCAATTACCATCACCACGGACGCCAAGGCGATCGGAGTGAAGCATGCGTCCCGCTACGACCTGCGTGACCTCTGGCACCACACCACTACTGAGACCGCGGGCACAATAGCTGCGTCGGTGCCCGGTCACAGCGTCGTGCTGTACCGAGTCTCCAGGGGTCACGGCGACTCCGTCCCGCCCGCGGTGCTGCTGTCGCCGCCCGCCACGCCAGCGCCTTACTCCGGCTCCGACCTGCGCCTGGCCGTTCCCGCCCAACCGCTGCCTGTCTCGGTGACCTTCACCAACTACGGCCGCGCCGCTGTGAAGAACGTCGAGCTGCGCCTGTCCGGACCTGCCGGTTGGACCATCCAACCCTCAGGCCCACTGAACGGGGGCACGCTGGCCAGCGGTCGGAGCTATACCGGCCATTGGTCGATCACGCCACCCGCAGGCACCCTGCCCGGCAGCAATCCACTGCGAGCGTCGGTCACCTACCGTTACGGTGACAACGGCTCGGGAGACCAGACGGGCGGCAACAGCGGCTCGGGCAGCCAAACCGGCGGCGACAGCTCGTCGGCGAAGCAGACCACGGAGAGCAGCGTGCTCGTGCCGCCAGCGCCCCCCTCCGGCGTGAGCTACCTGAGTGATCACATCTGGCTGGACGCAAGCAGCGGGTACCTCGTGCCGAAGCTCGACACCCAATGCTGCGCCAGCACGAAGATCAGCCTGCTGGGCAAGACGTATGACAAGGGGATCGGCACCGCCTCCCCGTCCCAGGTCGAGTACTACCTGGGAGGCAACTGTACCGGCGTGACCGCGACTGTCGGCATCGACGATTCCGCCCGATTCACCACAGCGGGCGCTACGGCTGTTTTCCAGGTGTTCGCCGACGGTCGCAAGCTCTTCGACAGCGGTTTGGTCACGCAGAACGTCACCAGGGATGTCAACGTTGATGTGAGCGGGGCCAGCGTACTCAGCCTCGTGGTAGGGGACGCCGGCGACGGCAGCTACAACGACCGCGCCGATTGGGCGGACCTGCGGGCGAGCTGCGGCGCCCCGCCGGCAACAGTGCCACACGGTCCGTGGCCGCATTTCGTGCCCACCTCAAGTGAAACCGCCACCGCGAGCAGCGCCAACAGCGGCTACCCCGCCAGCAACGCCATCGATGGCAAGCTCACGACCCTCTGGCATTCCCGGTTCAGCCCGGTTCATGATCCGCTTCCCATCTCGCTCACCATCGACACCGGTGGCCAGCACAACCTGACCGGACTGACCTACCAGCCGCGGCTGGACGGGGACAGCACTGGCATCATCACCGGCTACACGATCGCGCTGAGCACGGATGGGGTGCACTTCGCCCCAGTCGTCTCAGGCACATGGGCGGATGACAGCTCGATCAAGTCTGCCCCGTTCGGCGCGGCGACTGCGCGATACATCCGACTCACTGCGACGAGCGCCCACAACCGCTATGCTTCTGCAGCTGAGGTTGGTGTCGCGGACATGCCGTCCGCCTGAGTCGGCGGCTCCCGCCACAGGTCGGACCCGCGCGTCTTCGTGGTCGCTCGGTCGGTCGCTGCTCACGACGCTTCCTGGTAGCGATGCAGTCGCAGCTCTACTCTCCTTCCTCTGTCGACATAGACCTTGCCTCCTGACAGTGACCTGAGTCCGCGGGTCCAAAGCGCAAGGTACCGTGGCCGGAGTGCAGATCGACGCCCTCGACCACGTGGTATTCACTGTGGCAGATGTGGAGGCGACCTGCGCCTTCTACGAACGGGTGCTGGGTCTGCAGGTGGTTCGAGGCGCGGACGGCCGTACGGCGCTCCACTTCGGCACCCAGAAGATTAACCTCCACCAGGCGGGCCACGAGTTCGAGCCCAAGGCCCGCTGCCCCGCACCGGGAGCCGGCGATCTCTGCTTCCTCACCTCCACGGAACTGCCCGCAGTCCTTGACCACCTGCGCCACCACGGCGTCGCCGTCGAGTTGGGGCCGGTGGAGCGGGAGGGAGCCACCGGGCACCTTACATCGGTGTACTTCAGGGACCCAGACGGCAACCTGATCGAGGTCGCCAACCTTCATGGCTAGAGGGTCACGAGGCTGGCGGCCGCCGGACCGGTCATATCGAGCACGTAGCTCCCTTGGAGCTATACGCCGGCTGTGTGGAGGATGGCGTAGAAGACCCAGCCGATAGTGGCGGAGGCGGGAATGGTGAGCAGCCAGGCGGCCACGATGTTCGCCCCCACGCCCCAGCCGGCCGCCGTCAAGCGCCGGGGCGCGCCCGCTCCCATCACTGAACCTGTCACCACATGTGTGGTGCTGACCGGAGCGCCGAAGACGGTGGCCAGCAGGATGGTGCCGGCGCCCGAGAGTTGGGCGCCCATCCCGGTGGCCGGCTCCAGCTTGTAGATCCGCCAGCCCAGCGTCCGGATGATCCGCCAGCCGCCCGCATAGGTGCCGAAGCCAATCGCCGCAGCCGCCAGCAGGACCACCCAGGCCGGGATCGTGAATTTGTGCAGGTGGCCGGTGGCCAGCAGCGCCATGCCCATCGCGGCCATGGACTTCTGGGCGTCGTTGCCGCCGTGGGAGTAGGAGACAAAGGCCGCGGTTACCACCTGGCCGTAGCGGAAGTAGCGGTTGGCGCGCACCGGTCGCGCATGCCGGAAGAGCCAGTAAACGCCCACCATCAGCAGCGCAGCTACCAGGAACCCGATCGGAGGCGAGAGCACCAGCCAGGTCAGTACCTTCCCCATCTCTGACCAGCGGACCGCCGCGAAGCTGCCGCCAGCAGCCACGCCCGCGCCCAGCAAGGCACCGACAAAGGCGTGGGTCGAGCTGCTGGGGAGGCCCAGATACCAGGTGACGAGATTCCACACGATGGCGCCCAGCAGCCCCGCCAGGATGACCATCAGGGTTGGCTGCAGGAGCAGCTTGGCGATGGTGTTGCTCACGGCGCCGCCGAAGACCAGAACCGTCACCAGGGCGCCGATCAGGTTGAAAGTCGCTGACAGCAGGACGGCCAGCCGCGGGGTTAGCGCTCGCGTCGAGACCGAGGTTGCGATCGCATTGGCGGTGTCGTGAAAGCCGTTGGTGAAGTCGAAGCCCAGCGCCACCAGGATGGTGACGACGAGCAGGACGTCAGGCATTCTTGATGGAGATCGTCTCCAGCACGTTGGCCACGTGTTCGCAGGTGTCCATGGTCTCTTCCAGCAGGTCGTAGAGGTCCTTCCACTTGATCAGATGGGCGGCGGAAAGGCCGTTGCCTTCGAACATGGCGCCCAGAGCCTCCCGACTGATGCGATCGCCCTCGTTCTCCAGCCTGTGGATCTCCAGCCGTCGCGCCTCGAGTTCGTTGAAGCTCTCCAGATCCTCCAGCGCGCGGGCCAGCTCGATGCCGGCCTCGGCCAGGCATTCACCAAAAGCCTTGGCTGGCTCGGTGACCTCGGTCACCCGGTAGAGCTCCATCTTGTCGCCAACCTCCTCAGCCAGGTCCACGACATCGTCAACGGTGGAGGCGAGAAGCAGGATGTCCTCACTTTCCATGGGAGCCACGAAGGTGCGGTTCACCAGCTCGTAGATCTCGTGCGTGACGTCGTCGCAGCGGTGCTCCAGGTCACGCAACCGGGGATGCCGGGACCGGCCCTCCAAGAGGCTCTTCGAGAGTTCGGTCAGCGTCTCGCTGACCAGCTGCCCCTGCTGCTTGAACAGATCGTAAAAGCGCCGCTCGCGCGGCACCAAGCTCAGTTTCACAGTGGCCTAAGTATCCCGATTTGGAAGTTCGAGCGCGCCAGTTCTTAACACTGGGTTAATGTCAACCAACTTGTCCCCAGCGTTCGGACGGGTTGGCAGCCTTCGCTAGGCCTTCCCTAGCCGGTCAGCAGCGCGCCCTCCTGGGCCAGGATGCGGCGAGTCACTGCGATCGCCGCCGCATAGGTGGCGTCCATGCCGTGGTAGCTGAGGCCGCGCGCCCCCAGCGTCCGCGCCTGCGTGTACGGCGTGTCAGACGCGTAATGAACTATGCCCAGGTCGAAGCCGGGCTGGGACATGTTGACCTGCTCCTGCAGCGGGTGCCGGCCGGGCATTGTTACCTCGTAGCAGGCATCCAGATAGGGCCCGGCTTCCATCTCGACCACTGTGTAGCGGCCCCGGTAGTAGAACTCGAGGTAGTCGAGATTCTGCAGGAAGGTGCCGCGCACGGTCACCGCACGCTGGTTGTCCAGCACCGAACCGAAGACGAGGTGCGGCTGCACGTCGGCGGCGGTGAAGCAGTTGTCAAGCCAGTAGGTGTTGCCGGAATGCTCGTTGTGAACGGCATTCGGGATCAAGATGTCGCCCACGTCGGCGTTGAGCGTGGCCGCCTTGCCCATCACGTACACACCCAGCAGCCAGGGCATCGATTCAGCCACCTGACGCAGCAGGTGGTACGCCGCCAGTCCCAGCGGATAGTCGATGTTGACTATCGCCGCCCGGCTCTGGCGCAACCGCTCAGCGTCGATCCGGCCCACGCGGGGATCCAGCCGATCTGCCTTGAGCGAAGCAAGCCTGACTATCTGGACGGCTGAATCTATGCCCGTCGCCTCAGCGGCGACGTGCCGGATGCCCACCTCGGCCTCCAGCTCGATTCGGCGGCGCCGGAAGTAGGCCGCGTGGGGATGACAGTCGAAAAGGTCGCGGGCGGCGAAGTACAGCCAGTTGGCGCGGGAGGCGAACACGCGGCCGCTCTCGAGCTTGTCCAGCTCCGCGGTCAGACCGGGGCTCACCCTTCGGGCGTGCTCGGTTATCTCAGGCTCCAGCTGAAAAGCCACGCCGCTCAGGACGTTGACGAGGCTGTGCACATTCGAGGAGACGAAGTAGACGGGCGCTTCCGCGACGTCCAGCTCGCTCATCTCCACCCGGACCGGCTGCCACCAGCGGGCAGCTGTGCGGGCGTAGCCGATGTGCGAGCCGCCAATCAGCCGGAGGATGATGTGGCACTCCTCCGCCACCACCCGGGCTAGGTTCGTTTCAACGTCGTCCGACCAGGCCTCCAGCAAGCGCGACCAATCTTCGGCGGGGACGTCTGCCGCGTCGCGCGCCGCGGCAACATCGACTCCCTCCGCCGAGAGCAGGTGGTGCAGCTTGTTCCATTCGATTTGGAACGCGACCAGCACCGGCACCAGGTCGTCGACGTCGGAGGGCGACGCCAGCAGCACGGCCAGCGTGTCCCCGCCGTTGTAGTACCAGGAGCGCCGCCGGGCCGGCGCCTGCACCCGCTGCCAGTCCGAGATGTCGAGTCCCAGCGTCTTCTCAAAACCCTGGCGGCTCTGGCCCAGCACCACTCGCCGTGACCGGGCGAGCGCGGCTGGGAGCCGCCGGATGGCGTAAAGAAAGGCGCCCATGTCCATCTCCCTCTCGGCCGCGAGGGGATGAAGGGCCGAGCGCATGGCGAGGTGGGCTTGCTCGAGGGAGTCGATCCTGATCTCGCCCGAGCTCTGGAGCATGGTCGTGTAGGTGCGGACATAGAGCTCGACTGCATGCCTTTGCGCCCAACCTGCCTGGGCCCGAGGCGGCCGCTCGTAGGGTGCTTCCATCCGGCGAGTCTAGGTGCAGCGCGCCGCTGGTTCAGGCCGCCGAATGTCGATGAGCTGGGCCAAGGCGTCGACACCTTCGTTCTCAAAGCCCGCGTAAAAACGTTCTGGTCGACGACCGGCCGGGGTCGACCTGGCCGGTGCGGCTTCCAGGCGCTTTGGCCCGCAGTCTTCAGTCGCCGGCGTGGATGCCTCGGAGAGCGGCCAAGTAGCGCTCAGCCGAGCGGCGGACAGCTTCCTTGCCCTCGCTTGCCACCACCCGGTCGTACCAGGCCCCGTAGATGCGATCGAACTTGAGGGGTTCGAGTCGATTCCTGATCGCCTGCACCTCAGCGTCCGAAACAGGGATGTAGTTGGGATAGCTGCGCATGAAGCTCAGCCAGCGGCGGTCGGCGACGACCTGGACGACGTCCCCGCTGAGCAGCGTGCCCGCCTTCTCCCCGCCGCGCCAGTGCAAGACAGTGCCCCCCGCGAAGTGACCGCCCAGTCTGAGCAGCTTCACGTCCGGGAGCAGTTCACACTCCTCACCGCTCCAGAAGTGAACACAGGGGTCCTGCCGCATCACCCAGCGGCTGTCCGCCTGGTGCAGATAGACCCGCGCGTCGAAGGTGCTGCCCCACTCGACCAGCGAGGCGTAGTAATGGGGATGGGAGATGGCGATGGCGGCGAGACCGCCTCGACTGCGCACGAAGCTCACCATCTCCTCCGCCAGGAGTGGAATGCAGTCCCAGAGCACGTTGCCGTCTGGCGTCTCCAGCAGCAACGCCCGCTGGCCGATCGCGAAACTCGGTTTCATGCCGATGCCGGTCAGTCCCGGTTCCTCCTCCCGGATGTCCGCCTGATGCTGCTGCCGGAGCTCGTCGGGGGTGGTCCAGAGCTGGCCGTCGGTGCCGACGTACTGGCGCTCGTCCAGGCAGACAGGACACTCCTCAGGTGGCTCGGCGGATTCCGCGAACTGAACACCGCAGGTTCGGCAGATGTAACCGGCGAAGGTCAAGGACTTTAGCGCGGGCCCAATTCGTCGGGCGGTTGGATGCGCTTCATCAGCTCTTCCAGCAGCTGCCGCGTTTCGGGATCGGACATGACCTTCTCCTGCATGGCTTCCGCCGCCTGGCGCAGCTCGGGGTCGTTCAAGAGGCGCTCGGCCATGCCCTGGAAGCGGCTGGCCATGTCCTTCATGGCGGCCTCCTGAGCCACCTGGAGGAGCACTGGCTGGCTGGCGGCCGAGGCCACCGCCTCCGCCTGTGCCCGAAGCATCTCCACGCCCTTGCAGCCGAGGCATTCATCGCGGAAGCCGCAGTGACAGAGCTGCCGGCGAAGACCGTCGAGGGCGGCGTGCAGCGGCGAGAGATCGACAGGCTCGGGCATCAGTGGACTGTAACGCCCACCCCCTTCTCCGCGTACATGGCCTCGATCTCCTGCGCATAACGTTCCTGGACCACGCGGCGCTTCACCTTCAGGGTGGGCGTGAGCTCGCCGGCGGCCTCGCTGAAGTCGTCAGCCAGCAGCGTGAAGTACTTGATAGTTTCCCAGCGGCCGAGGTCACTGTTGAGCTCGTCGATACAGCGCTGTACCTCTGCCCGCGCCTGCTCATCTTGAACCAGTGATTCCGGCTCGCCGCTGAGCCCAGTCCGCCGGCGCAGCTCGGCCCAGTCAGGCACGATCAGCGCCACCACGTAGGGCCGCTCGTCACCTATCACCACCGCGCGGTCGATCACCGCGTTGGCGCAGAGACCGGTCTCCAGCGGCTGGGGCACCACAAACTTGCCGCCGGCGGTCTTGATCAGATCCTTCTTGCGGTCGGTGAGCTTGAGGAAGCCATCCTGGCTGAGCTCGCCGATGTCCCCCGTCTTGACCCAACCGTCCACCAGTGTCTCGGCGGTGGCGCCGGGATTGCGGTAGTAGCCGAGCATGTTGCCGGGCGCGTGGGCGAGGATCTCGCCGTCCTCGCCGAGCTGGAGTCTGACCGCCGGCAGCGCGTGCCCCACCGTCTCAAATCGGTGGCGGTCCTCGGTGTTGGAGACCACCCCGCTGGCGGTCTCCGACATACCCCAGCCGTTCAGGATCACTATGCCGATCGCCCAGAAAAACTCCTCGACATCGTGGCTGAGAGGCGCCCCTCCGCTGACGAAGAAGCGCAGCCGTCCACCTGTCAGCCGCGCCCTCAGCGGACGCAGCACCAAACGGTCGGCCAGGGGCAGCAGTGGAGCCGGCTCGCCGCGAAGCCGGCGCCGGCCCTGCTCCAGCGCCCAATGAAAGAGCTGCTGCCGGCGCGGGCTCGACTCAGCCACAGTCTGGAACACCCGCTGCTGCATCTTCTCATAGAGCCGAGGCACCGAGACCATCACCGTCGGCCTCGCCGTCTGAATGTCCTGGCTCAGGTGTTCCAGGCCGCGAGATAGCCAGAGCGTGCCCCCCGCTGTGAGGTTCACGTAGAAGTCGTTGATGCGACCGAACACATGGGCGTAGGGCAGAAAGCTGAGAGACTCGTCGTCCGCCCGGAGCCGGAAGCCACCTTCGGCCAGGTTGCAGCGGGACTGATCGACCACGCAGCGGTGAGCCAGCATCACGCCCTTGGGCTCTCCGGTGGTGCCGGACGTGTAGCAGATGGTGCAGAGAGCTTGGGGATCGAGCGCCTCCAAGCGCCGGGCTAGGGCCGACTCCTCCTGGATGCCGCCCTGCAGCCAGGTGCGGAAGTCAAGGTTGAACCTCACGGCCCGGCAGGGCGCGACCATGGCCGCCAGGTGGTCGTCGGCGACGAAAGCGAGCCGCGCCTCCGAATTGGCAATGATCTGGGCAGTCATCCTGGCTGGGCTGTTGGGATAGATCGGCACAGTCACCCCGCCGGCGGCCTGGATGCCCAAGTCGGCGATGAGCCAGTCAAGACAGTTGGGCGCCATGATGGCAATGCGGTCGCCGGGAGCAATGCCCTCTCGGATCAGCCGGTCCGCCAAGCGCAGAACCAGCTCGCGGCTCTCCGCCCAGCTGATCTCACGCCACTGACCGCCGTTGTGATAGTTGAAGAGGGTGCGGCTGCCCAGGCGTTCCGCCTGGCGGAGGAACACGCCGACGGTGGTGCGGTCAGCGACCCGCTGAGCGTTCACGCGGGAAGCATAATCGCCGCGGCTCTGGCTGCGGCCCGGGCTGTCAGCGTATCCGCGCTTCAGTTGACTGCGAGGATCCTCATCTCGAGTGTGCCGGCCGGAGCGGCGACCGAGACCCGGTCGCCCTTCTTCCTTCCCAAAAGGGCTCGCCCAAGGGGCGATTCCAACGAGATCCGGCCGGCGCCCGGATCTGCTTCGACAGCTCCCACCAGGTGATAGACCACCTTCTCGCCTTGGTCGTCCTCGAGTTCGATGGTGGAGCCCGCATCCACAGTGCTGGAGTGGCGCTCGCGGATGATCTGGGCCCGGCCGATCATCTCGTTCAGCTCGTAGATGCGATCGTCGATCCGCTGCACCTCTTCTTTGGCCTGCTCGTATTCAGGGTTGTCCTCGATGTCGCCGGGCTGGGCGGCCTCCTTCATGCGGTCGGCCGACTCGATCCGGCGCAGCCGCGCTTGCTCGAGCTCTTGCTTCAGTTTCTCCAACCCTTCGGCGGTCAGCAGCACAGGCTGTGTGAGGTCCATCAGGAGGCGAATAATACTCTCGATGTCGAATGCTCCACCTTCCTTCGACGCCCTCCTGATAGTGGATCCGCAGGTTGACTTCTGCCCGGGCGGCGCCCTCCCCGTGCCCGAGGCGGACCGCATTTTTCCCGCCTTGAACCACGCCAGCCGACAAGTGCCGCTCGTGGTGGCGAGCCGGGACTGGCACCCGCTAGACCACTGCTCCTTCTCCGAACGAGGCGGCATGTGGCCTGTCCACTGCCAGGCGGACACACCAGGAGCGGACTTTCATCCAGCGCTCGATATCAGTGCCATCGACCATGTGGTTTCGAAGGGCACCGAGCCGGAGGTCGAGGCTTACTCGGCGTTCGACGGAACCGGCTTGGCCGGCTGGCTGAGGGAGCGCCAGGTGCACAGGCTGCTGGTGGGCGGATTGGCCACCGACTACTGCGTCAGGGCGTCAGTCCTGGATGCTCGGCGCGAAGGCTTCCAGGTCGGGGTGCTGGAGGACGCGGTGGGCGCGGTCGACGTGAAGCCGGGAGACGGGGAGCGCGCGCTGGCGGAGCTGGTGGCAGCCGGCGCCCATTTGGTGAAGAGCGATGAGCTCGGCTGACGCCCGTTCCCCGGCCGAGCAGGTGAACCTTGCCTGCTTCCAGCTTTCGCGCCAGGTGGATGAGTTCAGCTGCTCGGTGGCGCAGGCGGCGCCGTTCGCCCGAACGCTGCTCAGGGTGGTGGGCAGAGTGGTCATCGACACCGCGGCTCCAAACGCGCAGCCTGAAGTGTGGGCGAGCACCGAGATCATGGCTCTGCAGTGGCTGAACGAGGCGCTGGGACCGCTGGGCTACGAGGTGCGGCCTCTGGCCGGCAGCGGCCGGCCGGAGGTGCCGGCCGCCAGCAGCGAATGGACGTAATTGGACATTGTGGCGAACCTGGTAGTAGGGAGAGGCTTCGAGGGCAATCTTGATCAGCTGGTCACCTCGTGTTGGCCGGGGGATAGCAGATACGCCCTGCCTTGACCCTCGCAAAGGGCGTCAGCGAATGGAGCCACGGCCGTCCCGCTCCGATGATCTGCAAGACGTCGACTCCTCTTGCGGTCAGCGCGTCGGCGATGAGTGAGCGGTGGCAGCCGCTCCAGTCCCGCTTCGAAAGCCTCTGTCTGCATGTAGTCGGCAAAGCTGCGAAAACTCGCGTTGCGCCAGCCGGTATTGATCGAGTCCCCATTGGCCCTCCGAAGCCCGCCTAGCTCGGGCAAGTGGACATATTGGACCCCTATCGGTGGCAGCTCAGCAGCCAGGGCAGCCTTGGCGAAATGTGGCAGCCGGCGAGATCCGGGCGCGGTGCGCACGTCGGCCAACAGCTCAACTCGATTTAGGTGCAGCAGACGGACGAACTCGTCCAGGGACCGTGTCGAGTGGCCGATTGTGAACAGCTTGATCGGCCCACGCTACCCTCGACTTCAGCGGAGCCTAAACTCGGCGGCAACGCGCCGGGGAGCCGTCCAGCCGCCGGCCAGCTCAGCTTTGCTGCTGGCGCTCTCGGAACCAGCGCGCAGTGGCCGACAGCCCCTCCTCCAGGGCGACGCGGGGCCGCCAACCCAGCTTTTCGCGAATCAGGCTCGAGTCGAGTGAGGCGGCGCGAAGGTCGCCGGAGCGGGCCGGCCCGTGCTTTGCCTGGGCGTCAACCTTCAGCTCGCTGACTAGCGCCTCGAATACCTCATTCACCGAGGCTTCCTGGCCGGTGCCCACATTAAAGTGGCCCACCACCTCGCTGTCCAGCGCCATCAGGTTCGCAGTCACCACATCGTCCACGTGAACGTAGTCGCGGTAGTACAGCCCGTCACCGTTGATCACCGCCTCTTGGCCGGCCAGCAGCTTGAGGCAGAAGATCGCTACCACGCCGGCCTCGCCGTGCGGATTCTGGCGGGGCCCGTAGACGTTGGCGTAGCGAAGCGCGGCAAAGCTGAGCTGGTGCTCCACCCGGTAGCAGTGCAGGTAATGCTCGAACGCCAGCTTGCTGACGCCATAGGGAGACACCGGCCAGGCGGGATAACTCTCCGGCGTGGGCCGGTTGCCCGTCTCCCCGTAGAGTGCGCCCCCGGTCGAGGCGAAGATGAAGCGCGCACCCACTTGCCGCGCTGCTTCCAGCAGGTTGAGCGAGCCCTTGACGTTCACGTCCTCATCGAAAAGCGGTTCCCGGACCGAACGGCTGACGCTCATCTGGGCGGCATGGTGGGAGATGGCGTCCGGCCGCCGTTGCCGGATCAGCTCTGCCACGTCCCCCGACCGGATGTCCAACTGCAGGAAGTCGGCCTTCGGGTTCAGGTATTCGCGGCCGGCGCCTGAGAGATCGTCGATGACCATCACTTCGTCACCGCGCTCGATCAGGGCGTCGCTGACATGGGAGCCTATGAAGCCGGCGCCGCCGGTAACGAGGACTCTCACAAGCCGGTGAGTCTATCGCCGGCCGCCGGCCCGGCCGGGGAAGCCGTCCGGCGACTCCGGAGCCCACCCGCGGCGCCCCGTTGCAGCCGCCGCTCCAACCGGCTCAGGCGCCGTTCCAGGCCGTGGCGGTGGAGACTGGCCGCGCCTTGCTGCAAGAGCGCCTGCACCACCACCTCGCGGGCCCCCTCCAAGCGGCGGAGCCGCCACTCCAGAAGCTGCGCTCGCACGATCGCAAGGGCTGGTTCGCAGGGCAGCTGCTCGCTGAGCCGGGCCAGCAGGCGTTCGGCGGCATCGGCTTCACCGCGCCTCGCCAACTTACGCGCCAGAAGCGCTCCAGCAACGGCTGAGGGAGGGCCTTGCGCCATCTCCGCCGCCCGGCGGAGCGCGCGCCAGCCATCAGCCCGGCGGCCAGCGCGGTTCAGGTGGCGGCCCAGCGCCAGCCAGTCGGCAGCCTCCATATGAGGATCGGCGCCGGCCAGCCGCCGCAGCAGCCGGCCGTGCAGGTGGTACAGGCTCAATACATCCAGGCGGTTATGCTCGAGCGCCGCTTCCAGACTCGGGCTGAAGCCATGGCGGAGGTACTCGAAGTACACCTCCGGCACCAGCGCACCGGGCAGGTCGTCCTCCCGCTCATAGCCGAGCCAGCGCTCCTCCACCGCACGCAGGGTGCAGCTCTCGAGCCGGGGCTTCAGCAGTGCGCGGGTGAGCGTGAGCAGGTCAAGGTGCTCGGGGTGCTCCAGTTCTCCCGGCAGGCGAGCCATCACCCAACGTGTGCGGACCAGGGGCAGATCAAAGCGGCTGCCGTTGTAGGTCGCGACAGCGACTGAGCGATGCAGCTCCTGCTGCAGGAGATGGAGAAAGGCCGCCTCGGCGGCGGGCTCTGAGAGGAACAGCTGGCACAGCTCCAAGCCGGCCGCCGTCGGCCGGCAGACGGCGGCGGCAAACACCTGCGTCCCGGTGCCACCGGCCAGGCCCGTCGTCTCCGTGTCCAGGTACGCGTGTGGCACTGGCGGCACAACTCCCACGAAGCGGCCCACCGGCAGCACGTCCAGGTACCGCCAGGCCACGCCGTACGGCGTATCCACCGGCTCGAAGCCGCGGGGCGACAGCCGCTGCACCGGCGGCCGCGCTCGCTCGGTCGCCGGCCGGACCGCTGCCGAGCGGCCGCCCGCCGGGCCTAGGAGACCAGCGAGACGTTCGCGGAGAGCAGTTGTAGGCACGCTTGCTTGGCGCCCTCCACCTGCCAGAGCGGCCCTATGCAGGAGGGACAGCCGTGCGGACAGGGGCATTCCCGGACCAGCTGCGCCGCGTCCGCCAGCAACTGCTCATGCAGCTCGAAGAGGCGCTTGGCATAGCCCACCCCGCCCGGATAGACCTCGTAGATGGTGACGGTTGGACGCAGCGTTGAGATCGCCTTGACCTCGGCCGTGGAGCCCAGGTCACGCGGATCGCACATGAGCCGGACGGCGGCCACAGTGCGCATGGCGTGGGCCATCCCCTGCAGCCCGGCCTCGAGCCGTTCTCGGCCGAGCCGAAGCCAGTGCTCAGGTTCGAGCGAGGTCCAATAGGCGGTGGTGTGCAGCGTTTGTTCAGGCAGGCGGATCGGACCTGAGCCGATGTTCTCGTGGGTGTGGAAACGGATCTTCTTGAAAAGCGTGGCCAGCGCTGTGAGCTTCACCTCCCCGTGACTGCGGTCCAGGGGCGCCAGCGAGTCGCTCTCGAAGCAATCCAGCACGTTGACGCTGACCGCCAGCAGGGCGTCGGTGTAGTAGTCCACCTCGACCGGCCGCAGATAGGCTTTCTTCTCATCCCAGTCGAGCCGGTCGACGTGGTACTGAGCGCCCTCCTGCAGGTAGATCGCCTCTTCGTGGAGCATGACCTGGGCGCTGAACTGGTCCATCTCGCCGATCACCTGCGGCCGGGCCTGCGAACAGTCGACGATCACCACGTTGTCCGCCGCCAGCCGGCGGAGCGAGATGCCCTCCGCCGGAAAGGCGCCAGCAGACCAGAACCAGCGGCCGCCGGATCGGCTGACCACACCGTCCTCCTGGAACAGATCGAGCATCTCTCCCACCTCGCCGCTGCCCAGCTTTTCCCCCTCTGAGAAGGGCAGTTCAAACAATCCCGCCTGGAGATGACCGGCCAGCACGAGCGGGTTGTCGGGGTCGATCAGCCCCTCCTCCGGAGCTGCTTCTAGGAAGTACTCCGGGTGACGCACCATGAACTGGTCAAGCGGCGCGCTGGAAGCCACGAAGACGGCGACCCCGCCAGTCCGGCGCCCGGCCCTGCCCAGCTGCTGCCAGGTGGAGGCGATGGTGCCCGGGTAGCCCACTATCACCGCCGCTTGCAGCGAGCCGATGTCGATCCCGAGCTCCAGCGCGTTGGTGCTGACCACTCCCCACACCTCACCCGACCGCAGCCCCGCCTCGATCTCCCGCCGGCGGAGCGGCAGATAGCCCGAGCGGTAGCCGCGGACGCGCCGCTTGGCATCGGTTCGCGGGAGCAGCGCCTCCTGCAGGTAGCTGGTCATGACCTCCACCTGCAGTCGCGAACGGCAGAAGACTATCGTCTGCACTTGCCGCCGGATCCAAGCGGCGGCGATCCGCCGCCCTTCCAGCAGAGAGCTCCGCCTGACGCCGAGCGCCCGGTTGGTGAGCGGCGGGTTGTAGAAGAGCAGGCGCCGCTCACCCTGGGGAGCGCCGCTCCGCGCCACCAGCGCCAGGTTCTCTTCCTCCAGCAGCCTTCCCGCCAGCTCGCCAGGGTTGGCGATGGTGGCGGAGGCGCAGACGAACTGGGGCGAGGCGCCGTAGAACCGGCAGATCCGCTTCAGCCGGCGGATCACGTTCGCGACCTGGCTGCCGAACAGCCCGCGGTAAGTGTGCAGCTCGTCGATGACGACGTACTCCAGGCTGGAAAAGAGCCGCCGCCAGCGCGTGTGGTGAGGCAGGATCCCGGTGTGAAGCATCTCCGGGTTGGTCAGAACTATGTGGCCGCCGTCGCGGATGGCTGTGCGCTGGCCGGCGGGGGTGTCGCCGTCGTAAACATCGACCTTGATCTCAATCGGTAGCCCTGCGGTGAGCTGACCCAGCTCCGCCAGCTGATCCTGAGCCAGCGCCTTGGTCGGGAAGAGGTAGAGCGCTCGCGCCGCCGGCAGCTCCAAGATGCGCTGCAGGACCGGCAGGTTGTAGCACAGCGTCTTACCGCTGGCCGTCGGCGTCACGACCACGAGGTGGCGGCCGGCTCGAACGTGTCGGTAAGCGTCTGCCTGGTGGGAGTACAGCTGCGCGATGCCGCGCCGCCCGAGGGCCTCGCGAAGACTGGAGTCTAGGTCAACCGGCAGAGGCGCAAATTCCGCGGCACGGGCAGGGATGCTGTGGTCGAGGGTGACCTCGCCAGAGAATGCGCTGGGGTCGAAAGCTGGGACGTTGGGCATGGCGGTGCTGCGAGAGTCATCCTAGCGAACATGTGTTCGCTGGTCAAGCTGACGCCCCCTTGGCCGGCTGTGTGATCGCGTGACACGACCTCGGGCTCGACAAGACGGCGGGGCTGGAGTGCTTACAGCCCGCTGGCTCAGTTCAGCCCGCCGCCAGCACGCCGCGGAGGATGCCCTCCGTGAGCGTCGGATCGCCGAATACGTGAGCCATTGCGTGCGAGATCAGGCCAGGCGTGAGGCTCCGCCGGCCGAGCAGGAAGATCAGGGAGACGATTCCGAACAGCACGGCCGAGGTGATCGCGTACTGCACCGAATAGGTGAAGCCGATGATGCCGTGGTAGAAGCCCATCACGAGGGCGCTGACGACGACCTGCAGCCAGGCTGGCACCCCACCCCGGCGAAGGTTCTCCATCAGGAAGCCGCGGACTGCGAGCTCCTCCCCAAACGCCAGCCAGATCCCGATCAGCGCCATCGCCGGGCGCTCCCAGCTCAGCGCCAGCGGGTTCCCACCACGGGCGTAGCTCAAGGCGACCCAGAGCAGCCCAAACACCGTGGCGACCGCGACCGCGACCCTCCTGGTGGGCTGGGCCCAGCCCAGATCTCGGATCGTCTCGCCGTGCGCCCGCTGCCACCAGGCGATGGCACCGACCACTATCGCGACCCCCACCGCGAAGCCGAGGTCGAGCAGAAAGGAGCCGAACAGCAGGTCGTGCCGGAAGTACTTGGCGATCAGCTGCGCCAGCCAGCCGAAACAGCCGAGACCGAGCACTCCCCCGAGTAGCAGGACAACCCCTATCGCGTTCCGCCAGGCGATGCGGGCGGGGAGCTTCCGGTCGCGGTAGGCGGCCGCAGGCTGAGACATCTGACGCCTCCTTGGCTGGTTACGAAATCGAGGACTGCCGCACGCCGAAATCCGCGAGTTGGAGGACGGCGAGTCTGCCTGCCTACAATACTCTGCACTGTAGAGTTTCGAGCCATCTAGAGTGGCCAGATGGCTGGTTCCGAACGAAGTCGGGCTGAACCGTCCCCTGCCGAGGCCGCGGGCCTGCTGGCCGAAGTCGGCCGGCTGCCCGCCCGAACCCGGCGCCTCGCCGCAACCAAGTTCACCCGGGTGTCCCTTGTCGCCTGGGGCGTCGCCTGGGTGT
Organism: Candidatus Dormiibacter sp.; assembly: GCF_050999135.1. Classification (NCBI taxonomy): domain Bacteria; kingdom Bacillati; phylum Candidatus Dormiibacterota; class Candidatus Dormibacteria; order Candidatus Dormibacterales; family Candidatus Dormibacteraceae; genus Candidatus Dormiibacter; species Candidatus Dormiibacter sp. Next base: position 55,073 of record NZ_JBPCPN010000006.1, read on the forward strand.
TCGGCTACGCGGCTGTACAGCTGCTACCGCAGCCGGTCGGTCTCGGCGCCTTCGCGGTGCTTGGGGTCGGCGCGGTGACGCTGACCCGCCTGGGCGCCCCGGGCGAGCTGCTAAGCGGCTGGGAGGCCCAGTTCCGTCGCGGTTGGTGGGTCTTGATCGGCGTCATGCCGCTGCTCGGCCTGATCGTCCAGCCGACCCCGCTGCCGACGCTACTGCTCCTCCTGGGCGCGCTCTGGGGCGTGGCGCTGCTCCTCTTCGCGGTCACGGTCTCCGATCGGGCGCTGGGCGCGGTGGGCTTGACGATCGTGGCCGGCGCCGCCGCCATTCACGTGCTTGCCGGTGGCTGGTCCCTGCTTTGTTTCGGCCTCGTCGGCGGCGGTGCGATGGCGATCCTCGGCTCGTCGAGGTTGCTACACCCGGCGTGAGGCCCGACACCGAGCTGGCAGCGGTTGCGGAACTCCTCCGCTCGCCCTTCGACCCAGTGCTGGTGGACGGCGTCCGGCTGCGCCTGCAGGCGGCGCTGCAGGGCCTGCCCGCGGGCGGCTCGCTCAGCTTCACGGGGCTGCGCCGCTTGCTGGAGCTGACCGACGGCAATCTCGGCATGCACCTGAAGGTCCTGGTCGAGGCCGGGTACGTCGAGCCCACCCACTCTTGGCGCGGCCGCCGACGCACCACGTTCTACGCGCCGACGGCCGCCGGCCGCGCCGCGCTCGAGCGCCACGTCGCCGCGCTGCAGGCGGTCATCTCCGCCGCGAAGGCCTGCTGATCGCCGGGCTCAGCCCTGCCCCTGGACCGGGCAGGCTCACGAGTACAGTCCAGCCATGAAAGTCGCCCTGGTAGCCGATGTGCACGGGAACCTGACGGCCCTGGAGGCGGTGATCGCCGACTTAGAACGCGTCCAGCCGGACCTGGTGGTGCACGGCGGCGAGCTGGTCTTCAACGGACCCCAACCGAGCGAGTGCCTCGATCGCATCCGCGAGCTTGGTTGGCCGGGCGTGCTCGGCAACACCGACGAGGCGGTGGCGCGACGGCTTGACGAGCCGGCGGTCAGCTGGGCCGCCGAGCGGTTGGGCGAGGAGCGCTTGGCTTGGCTGGGCCGCTTGCCCCTGGGCTGGCGTCAGGCGGATCGGATCGCCCTGGTTCACGCGACGCCCGACGACCTCTACCGCATAGTCTGGCCCGAGGCCGACGATGCCGAATTGGAGGCGATCTATGGCCCGCTCGGCGCCGCGGTGGCGGTGTACTGCCACATCCACCGCGGCTATGTCAGGCAGATCGGGAAGCTCACGGTAGCCAACACGGGCAGCGTGGGCCTGCCGGACGACGGTGATCCGCGCGCCTCCTACCTGCTGGTCGGAGAGGGCCGCTGCACCACCGGCGCGTGGACTACGACTTGGAGCGGGCGGTCGCCAGCTTGCGGGAGAGCGGCGTTCCAGCCGTCATCGACGTGGCTGCGCAGTACATGAGCGGTCTCCGGCAGACCGGATGAAGGTGCTGCGCCTCAAAGGCGAGGCGATCAGCGAGAGTGCCGTGACCGGTCAAATCCTGAGCCACGATCTCGGACCCGGACTGCGCAAGGGCACGCGGCTCGGAGCCGAGCACGTTCCCGCTCTGCGCCACTTCCCCGAAGTGCACGTGGTCGAACTCGAGCCGGATGACCTGCACGAGGACGAGGCCGGGCGGCGGCTGGCGTGCGCGGTTGCGGGGCCCGGCCTGCGGCTGGAGGGCCCGGTGCAGAGTCAGGCTCGCCTGGTGGCTGAGAGCCGGGGACTGCTGCGGGTGGACCGTGAGGCCGTCGTGAGGCTCAACCGGCTATCGGCCGTGAGCATCTTCACGCTGGTCGACGGCCAGGCGGTGGAGGCGGGCGAGGACGTGGCCGGAGCCAAGGTCACCCCGGTTGCGGTCAGCGCCCGGCTGGTGGTCGAGGCCGAGCAGCTGGCGGCCCAAGCCGGCGACCAGGGGGTGGTCCGCCTGCTGTCCTTCAGGCGTCTGCGGACATTGGTAGTAGTGACTGAGCGACTCAAGCCGAAGGCGCGCGAGCTCTTCTTCGCCGCCGTCTCCCGCAAGCTGGGCTGGTTCGGGGCCGATCTGATCGGCCTGCGCGAGGTGGCCCGCGACCAGGCGGCTGTGCGCGCGGCATATGACGAAGCTGGGAGGACAGGCGCAGAGCTCATAGTGTTTGCGGGCGCCTCTTCGATCGACCCGCTCGACCCCGCCTACAGCGAGCTTCGGGCCGCGGGTGGTCATTTGATCCGCCAGGGTGCTCCGGCCCACCCCGGCAGCATGCTCTGGGTGGGCCGGCTGCAGGAGGCGACGGTTCTCGGGGTGGCCTCCTGCGCAGGCTTTGGCAAGGACACCTCGCTGGATCTGGTCCTGCCGTTCGTATTCGCCTACGGCAGCATCGACGAGCTCGACTTCGCCCAGCTGGGGTATGGCGGGCTGATCGAGAAAGCCGCCGGACGCCGCTTCCCGCCTTATGCCTAGCGACCACCGCTGTCAGACTCAGCCAAATGGCAAACAACTTCAACCAGTCGGTCATCGATGAGTTCCGAGCCAACGCGGGCCAGGTCGGCGGCAACTTCCAGGGCGCGACCCTGCTCCTACTCAAGACGGCCGGGAAGAAGAGCGGAGAACCGCGCACGACGCCGCTCATGTACATGGCGGACGGAGAGCGGATGATCGTAATCGGCTCGGCCGCCGGCGCCGACAACCATCCCGCGTGGTTTCACAACCTGATGGCCAAGGGGCGGGCGCTGGTGGAGGTCGGTACTGAAGAGTTGCCGGTGAGAGCGGAACTGCTGACGGGCGACGAGCACCAGCGCCTCTGGGAAAAGCTCATCGCCGCGCGCCCTGGCTTCGCCGAGTACCAGCAGAGGACTTCCCGCAAGATCCCGCTCGTAGCGCTGAGTCGCGATGGCGACCAGGAGAGGCCAGACTAGCGCCAACCAGTGGCGCCTGGCCATCTTGGGGAGGAGCTGCAGCCTCATCGCCGCTGGATCTGGGGCATGACCAGATCCTCCGGCCAGTCAGGTTCGTCGAGTGCGGCCAAAAGCCTGTCAACGTCTGCCACGAGCCCCGCCAGCTCCAACCCTCGATGTTCGGGGAGGTATGGCACCAGGTATTGGCGGCCAGAGGTCCACTTGTTTTGAGCCCCGCGCCGGTTGCGACGCCCGTAGTGCAAGCAGCCGGCGGCGATCTGGATCATGCCCTTGTAGAAGCCCCGCTCAGGACCGTGGCGATCCGGCAACCAGCCCTCCTCCCAGGCTTCATGCGCCTCCCAGAACCGCCCGGCGTTGAAGAGCTCCACGCCGCGCTCGATCATCCTCCGCTCAGCCCCCACGCCGCGAGAAGCGCCGTTAGTCTCGCTTGCACTTCTCCGAGTCATGCCTCGCCAGCAGTTTCGCCCGGTTCTGGTTCTTCGACACTGAACGGTGTCTTCCCGATCGCTCTGGCGGAGGGCGAACGGGGCAGGCTGACACCTAGAATCGGCACAGTGCCCGGCGCCCTCGAGGAATACAGCCGAGTCAACCTCTCCAGCGACCCCATCTATCGCTATGTCCAGGTGACCAAACCCGGCGCTGTGCCGGGAACCTCCGAGCAGGAGCTGATCGACCACCCCTGGCTGCAGCGGCTGCGCCGGATCCATCAGCTGCAGAGCGCCTGGTGGGTATTCCCCACCGCCGAACATTCGCGTTTTCAGCATTCGCTCGGCGCCATGCACCTGGCCGGCGAATGGGCTCGACACCTCCATCCATCGCTCGTCGAGCAGCATCCCGACACTCCTTCAGCGGCAATGGTCAGCGAGACTCTGCGGCTGGCCGGCCTGCTCCACGATGTGGGCCACGGCCCCTTCGGCCACTTCTTCGACGAGACCTATCTCTCCCGCTGGGATCTGAACCACGAGAGCGTCGGCCGCCATCTCATCACCGGCGACCTGGCGCCGCTGATCGACCAGGTGCGGGCTTCGCCGGAGGCGGACTTTGCGCCTGGTGAGCGGATCGATCCACGCTGGATCGCAGAGCTCATCTCAGCCCCTGAACTGCCCGGCTTCGAGCCACCGGAATGGGTGAGCGCCCTGAAGCCGGTCCTGGTCGGCTCCTTTTCTGCCGACAACATGGACTACGTGCCCCGCGACGCCTACGTCTGCGGGGTCCCCAGCGGCGCTGTGGACGTGGCGCGGATCATTCACTACTCGTTCATCTCACAGCACGGGCTGACGCTGCACAACCATGCTGCCGAGGCGCTCTTCATGTTCCTCACCTCGCGGCTGTACTTGTATCACCAGGTGTACTTCCACCGCACTGTGCGCCGCATCGATCTGCAGCTGCGCGACATCTTCGCTCCGACGATGGACGAGCTTCTGGCTGGCAATCCGCTGGACGACCTCGCCAGCTATCAGCGACTCAACGAGTGGGCGCTCTTGAGCGAGGTGGAGCGCTGGGGCCACGGCGCGCCGAGCCTCCGCCGGCGAGAGCTGGGCCGAGCCTGGGCCGATATCGTGGCGCGAAAGCTCAACTGGCAGCTGGTCTATTCCAGCTATCTGGAGGCGCGCGAGATGCCGGAGGCTGCCCTGGAAATGGGCAGGTCCGAGTTCGCCGATCGGATCAGAGAGCGTCTGCCCCCCGCGCTGCGGCAGCTCGAGTTCGAGGTTGACGTTGCGGCGCAGGCATCCCGAGCCTTCAGTCCCATTCCAGAAGGGGAGGGCATCATCTTTTATGACGCTCTCCAGGGGACCTTCGAGCAGTCGCGGGTTCTCGACCTATTCCGGCGCCTGCCTGTCCGCATGGCGATCTTCCGCATCTTCGCGAAGGACCCCTCGGCGCGCGCCGAGCTCAGCCGGGCGGCGGAAGAGGTGCTGGCGCGTGAATGATCTCCCAACCATCAGGAGGGCGGTGGCAGCGGCGCAGCCCTACGTGCGACGAACGCCGCTGCTGCCGATCGATGCGGGGCGCTGGCTGAAGCTCGAGTCGTTGCAGCCCACCGGCAGCTTCAAGGTGCGCGGTTTCGTGGCAGCGGCGCTGGCCATGTCCCCCAACGAACGCGGGCGCGGCCTCCTCACCGTCAGCGCCGGCAACGCGGCCCTTGCCTGCGCCTACGCCGCCCAAGCGCTCGAGGTGCCCTGCCGCGTCTTCAGCTTCGACACGGCGCCCAAGGCCAAGATCGAGGGCGTCCGAGCCCTCGGGGCCCGGGTGACACTGCTGCCGCGAGCCGAGCTGCTGGCGTGGATGAATCGCCGCGGCTGGGAGGGGGAGCCGGAGTGGTTCATCCATCCGTTCGCCGACGATCTGGTGCAGGCAGGTCATGGAGGCATCGGTCTGGAGATCCTGGCCGACTTGCCGGAGGTGCGCCGGGTGGTGGTGCCGGTCGGGGGAGGCGGGCTGATGGTGGGAGTGGCGGAGGCGGTCAGGCAGATCCGGCCGGAGGTCGAAATGGTCGGCGCAATATCCAGCGGCTACGCGATGTGGCCGCGCATCATGAGGGGCGAACCGCTCGATCGGGCGCTGACGCCGGAGACGATCGCCGACGGCACCACCGCGCCCTACGATCCCCGGCTCCGGCCGCGCTTAGCAGCGTGCGTGGATTCCTGGGTCACTGTGCCGGAGCCGGCTCTCAGACGGGCGGTGTGGCGGCTGGCGTCGCACGGCAAGGTGGTGGCGGAAGGCGCGGGAGCGCTGGCCTACGCCGCGCTGGACTGTCTGGAGGGCCGGCCGGCCACCGTGGCGGTCGTCAGTGGTGGGAACATCGACCCCGCCCTGCTGGTGGAGCTGGGCTCAGAATCGCTTTGAGCCAGCTCATCACCACCCATTGGTTGGTGATGCAGAGATGGATCTGAGATGCTGGAGGCTCTGCGCCGGCTGCCCGTCAATGATGCAGGACTGCGTCGGAACCTGCTCGGGCGTAGGGGCGAGCTGCCCGACCGGATGCGATTGCCGAACGGATCGCGGAGACCGTTCGGTCAATTCCGCAACTCTGCTGGGTCGGCCCGTCAGCGAACTGGCTTAGGACTCGCTCGGGCCGGCCTCCAAGCTGGCGTCCAGCCCCGGGCTACTCTGGCTCTCGGCGCTCGTCTCAGCACTGGCGCTCGGCGGCGTTCCGGCCGGCTTGCGGCGCGAGGCAGGGGGTCGAACCACCTGATTCTCAGTAGGTGTTTCGAGCGGCTCAGGTCGCGGGCGAGGTCGGCGTGTCAACGCTCCCGCGCCTTCCCCAGCTCTCCCGCCGGCACTGCTGATGGGCGCTGGCCGCGGCCGCCGCCGCTGAGCGGCAAGCGAGGGCTCCATCTGGGCGGCCGCCGGACCGAGTGGGCCAGGCGGAGCAGACCCGGAAGTCGGCGCGACAAGCTTCTCCAAGCCCTCGACCTTCAAAGTCAGCGCGTCAAGCCTCTGGGTCAGCCCATCAAGCTGTGCTCGAATATCCGCACCGCCCAGCCGCTCCTGCAGCCGGCGCTGGCTCCGATCAACGCGTTCAGCGAGCTGCGGCGGAAGCCGCTTCTGGATATCCTGCACAGCGCCGCGGGCAGCTTGACGAGCTTGTCGGATCAGGCGTCCAGAGTCTGCTTCCGGACCGAGCGGCGGAGGTGTCTTTCCCGTGGTCATGGCGGTGTCGGCTCCTTCGGCTAACTGTGTGACCTGGCTTGGAGAAGATGATAACGCGCTGCGTTATACTGCGCCACAAGTGGTGACCGAGCATCTGATCAAGAAGTACGCCAACCGGAAGCTCTACGACACCAGCACCAGCCGCTACGTCACGCTGGACCGGATCTCAGCACTCGTTCGCGAGGGTGCGGAGATCAAGGTGGTGGACCGTGACACGGGCCGAGACCTGACCAGCCTGGTTCTCTCCCAGATCGTCATGGGAGAGGAAAAGCGGCAGCCGGGCAATGGTGCCGAGACGCTGCACGAGCGTGGGCAAGCACTGCTCGGCTACGTCCGTCGCACCCTGAGCGCTCCGGCCAGTGCAGTCAGCAGCGAAGTGGAGCGCCGGCTGGACGAGGCGGAGGACTTGGTCGACGTAGCAGTGGCGCGGGCTTTGAGCCGGCTTTCGATTCCCACCCGGCGCGACTACGAGCTTTTGGAGACACGGCTGGACGGCTTGGCCGCGCGGCTGGACGCCCTTCAGCCGGCCGCCCCGAAGCAGCCCGTCAGGGCGACCCGTACCCGTAGGGCCGCGGCACGACGATAGCTCGGATCTGCAGATCCGGCTCGAAGCGGTAGCTCGCCTAGCGCACCCGATTACTGGCCTGCAGCTGGCGTGTTCTGCCCGTCTTGGCTGAAGGCTGCGTGCCTGGCGATTGCCGGGTTGATGTGCTCAGACTCACGCTGACGCGGTACCATCTGGCCCACGGTCGGAACGGTCAGCGGGATCGATAGTCCAAGTGAAGAGGTGCAGATGGCGATCGACTTGAAGCCGCAATCGGCCTTTGCCGTGGCGCAGCAGCGGTTGGAGCGGGCTGCCCAGGTGCTGAACCTGCCCGACGACTCGCTTCGGATGCTGAAGGAGGTCAAGCGGGAGCTCACTGTTCACTTCCCCGTCCAGCTCGACGACGGCTCGGTCCACGTCTACACCGGCTATCGAGTGCAGCACAACATCAGCCGCGGCCCGGCCAAGGGTGGGCTGCGCTACGCGGCCGATCTCACTCTCGACATGGTGAAGGCGCTGGCCATGCTCATGACCTGGAAGTGCGCGGTGGTCGGCATCCCCTATGGCGGCGCGAAAGGCGGCGTGACTGTCGATCCGAAAGCGCTGTCGAAGAACGAGCTCGAGCACCTGACCCGCCGCTACGCGACTGAGATCGCGCTTCTCATCGGCCCCGAGCGCGACGTGCCGGCACCGGACCTCGGCACCAACGCCCAGGTGATGGCCTGGATCATGGACACCATCTCGATGCACACGGGGCACTCCGTCACCGCTTCGGTGACTGGCAAGCCAGTCGATGTGGGCGGTTCCCAAGGTCGCCATGAATCACCTGGCCGCGGCATCACCTACCTGACCCTGGAAGGCTTGAAGTACCTGCGGATTGACGACGAGACGCCCACAGTCGCCGTGCAGGGCTTCGGCCATGTCGGCGCCTCGACCGCCCGCCTGCTCCAGGACGCCGGCTTGCGCGTGGTAGCCGTGGGCGATTCGAAGGGCGCCATCTACAACGCGAAGGGTCTCGACCTGGCTGCCCTTCGGGAGCACCGCCAGTACCGCGGTGGCGTCTCAGGCTTCAAGAAGGCGGATGACCTGAGCCCTCATGAGCTTCTCGAACTGCCTGTTACCGTGCTGGTTCCAGCCGCGCGGGAGAACCAGATAACCGCCGAGAACGCGGGCCGTGTCCAGGCCCGGCTGATCACTGAAGCTGCCAACGCAGCCATCGCGCCGGATGCGGACGATATCCTCCACGACAAGGGCATCTTCGTGCTACCCGACATCTTGGCCAACTCCGGCGGCGTGGTCGTCTCCTACTTCGAGTGGGTCCAGGACCTGCAGGCCTTCTTCTGGGAAGAGGAGGAGATCAACACCAAGCTCCACCACGTCATCACGCGCGCTTTCTACGAGGTGCTCCACCTCAGCGTGAACAAGCGTCTGAACATGCGCACTGCGGCTTACGCCCTCGCAGTGCAGCGGGTGGCGAACGCCAACTCGGTTCGCGGCATCTACCCGTAGACGATCTGGTGTCCTGCGCGCGATGAATTCGCGGGTGCTGGTCACCGGAGCGGCCAGCCCGCTGGGCGCGGCGCTGGGTCGCCGATTGGAGCAGCGAGAGGACGTGGAGGCAATCTTCGGTCTCGACCTGGTCGATCCTCGGGCGGGCTTTGAGAGGCTCGAGTTCGTCCACACCGACACCCGCCACTCGGTGCTTGTCAAGCTCATTCGCGAGCTGGAGATCGACACGGTGATCCACTGCGCCACCCGGTGCGAGGGCCGCGAGCCGCCCAGGCTCAGCCATGAGACGAACGTGATCGGCACAATGAACGTGCTGGCCGCCTGCTCGGGAGCGGCAAGCCCGGTCCGGCGGCTGGTGGTCAAGTCGAGCGTGGCGGTCTACGGTGCGCGGCTCGGCCTGCCGGGGCTGATCGGGGAGCGCGTCGCCGGCCGCCGGCCGCCTGGAACCGTCCTGGAGCGGGAGCTGCTGGAGATGGAGCAGCTGGTCAGTGAACACGCCGCCCGGCAGCGCGACCAGGCAGTGGTCACTGTCCGCCTCGGATTCCGGCTGAACCGGACCGAGGCAACCGCCTTCGCCCGCGCCCTCTCCGCTCCGGTTCTGCTGAGCGCTGCAGGCTTCGACCCCAGACTCCAGTTCCTCGCTGACAACGACGCTGCGGAAGGGCTGGAACGTGCAGCGCTGGGCGAAGCAGGCGGCGTGTTCAACCTGAGCGGAAACGGCGTGGTCCTGTTGAGCCAGGTGACCAAGGCTTTGCGCCTGCTGTGGCTGCCGGTTCTGCCGCCCGGCTCGGGAGAGAGAGTCGCATGGGTTGTCCGCAGGCTCGGCCTGCCGGTCGCGGCCCACCTTCCGAGCCTGCTGACATACGGCTCGGTGGTCGACAGCCGCGCCTTCGTGTCGACTTTTGGCTGGCGGCCCAGGCAGACTTCCCGCGAGGTCGTGAGGCAGTTCGCAGCCGAGCTGGCGGGAGAGGCAGGGACGGTGCCCGTCCTCGAGCCGGAGCTGGAGCGCTTCCTGCGGCAGCGCCGGCGACCGGCCTCCTCTCACACCGCTGGCTGACGGTCCCCGGCGGCGGTCGCGTCGAACCATGGCTCAGCCCAAGGCCAAGCGCCGGAATGGCAGGGCTGCGGTTGAGGCCCGGTCTGATCCGCTGAGCGGCGCCCTGGCTGGCGCACGCCGTGAGGTGAGCGGGCGCGTGCGCCGCTTCCAGCGAGAGGCGCCCCTGGCGGGTCTGCAGGCGGTTGGAGAGCTCGCCAGCGCGCTTCGGGATGCGACCGGACGAGAGGTGATCGACCTGGCTGCCATGATGCAGATCGCCCAATTCGCCTACCGGCAGCAGGAGCTGGCTCAACGCGGCGCCGAGTATGAGGTCGACGAGTTCGGCTTTGACGCTGAGTGGACGGAATCCCTGCTGCCTCTGTTTCAACTCATGTACGAGCGCTGGTGGCGAGTGGAGTCGAGCGGCGTTCAGAATGTTCCCGCGAGCGGCCGTGCCCTGCTTGTCTCCAACCATGCAGGCGTGCTGCCCTGGGACGGCGCCATGATTAAGACAGCACTCTTTCGCGAGCATCCTGAGCCTCGCCACGCCAGGGTTTTGATCGCCGAGTTCTTCTTCGGCCTGCCCGGGGTGGCTGACTTCCTCCGCCGCACCGGCCAGACGATGGGCCATCCCGAAGACACGAGGCACCTGCTCGAGAAGGAGGAGCTGGTGCTCGTATTTCCGGAGGGGGTGAAGGGCACGGGCAAGCCCTGGACCGAGCGTTACCGGCTGCGGCGATTCGGCCGCGGCGGCTTCGCCCAGCTCGCGATCAGGACTGGTTCTCCTCTCATCCCCATCTCGGTTGTGGGCTCGGAGGAGACGTACCCCATGCTTGGCAACATTCCGCGGTTGGCCCGGATGTTCAACCTGCCCTACTTTCCAGTCACCCCCTTCTTTCCCTGGTTGGGCCCGCTGGGCGTGATCCCGCTGCCCAGCCGGTGGCGGATCCAGTTCCACGAGGCCATCCCCACGTCAGACCTGGACCCCGAGCTCGCCGAAGACCAGCACTTCGTGATGAACCTCTCGGATCGGGTCCGCGACACTATCCAGAGCGGCGTGATCGAAAACCTCCGAAAGCGCCGAAGTGTCTTCCGCTAAGGGTGTCCGGTTCTTGTCGTCGCTGAGGTTGCCTATCTCCTCGCCAGCCGAGTGGGCAGCGAGACGGAAGTCCGCTTCCTCGGGGGACTTGGCTGTTGGCAACCTGGTAGCCGAGAAGGTGGCCGTGTCCGATTGGCTGCGGATAGCGGAGCTCGTGGCTCGCTATCGGGACCTGCCGCTTGGCACTGTCGACGCCTCGGTGGTCACAACTCCGGAGCGCCTGGGCGCCGGTTTCATCGCCACCCTGGACCGCAGGCACTTCACGGTGGTCCGTCCGTCGCACGTATCAAGCTTCGATCTACTTCCCTAGTCGGGAGCGTCCCGAGAGGCCCGATCCAATCGGTTCCCCAAGATGCTGCGGGCCGAAGCCACCGCTGTCCTTCTACACGCTGAGAAGCTGACTCGATCAGACTCTAACCATGTGTTACACGGATGATGCCCGACCCCCGCTGCCGCGAATTTCCGGGGCTGCCGCCGACCAGGGAGAGGTTCGCCTGACCTCGGCGGACGGCAATCGTTTCCTGGCTTACTTCGCTCGAGCTTCCCAGCCGACAGGGGCGGGGATGGTGATCATGCCTGACGTGAGGGGCTTGCACAGCTTTTACAAGGAGCTCGCGCAGCGCTTTGCGGAGGCCGGCGTCGACGCTGTGGCCATCGACTATTTCGGTCGTACGGCAACCGATGACGCCCGCGACGAGGGCTTCGACTTTCGGGCTCACCTGGAGCGGGTCGAGCCCAGCGGGATCAATGCCGACGTGCTGGCGGCCGTCCAACATCTGCGTTCCGAGGAGATGGGCAGCGTGGGCGCCATCTTCACAGTCGGCTTCTGCTTCGGCGGCGCTCACTCCTGGCGTCAGTCAGCCGCCGGCCACGGCCTGGCCGGCTGCATCGGCTTCTACGGCAGGCCCGAGGCGGCGCGCGAGGTGCTGGGTGGCATGCAGGCGCCACTGCTCCTGCTGGTGGCCGGAGCCGACTTCACCCCCCAGGAGGAGTTCCAGCGCTTCGACCAGGAGTTGACGGCGGCCGCCGTGCCGCACCGAATGGTGATCTATCCCGGCGCGCCCCACTCGTTCTTCGACAGGACCTGGGCGGAGCATCGCGAGGCCTGCGACGACGCCTGGGAGCAGATGCTGCGCTTCATCCGCGAGGAAGGTAGGCCGGCCAGTCCACCGGCGGCAAAGACTCTTTGATCAAATCAAGCGCTGGCAGCGTGACGGTCGTTTCGATTGGGCGCCCAGCCTGAGCTGCGGACCCAACGGCTGCTGCTACGACGCTGGCGCGAGAGCGATCGCCTGCCCTTCGCCGCCCTCAACGCTGATCCGGTGGTCATGGAGCACTTCCCGCGAACGCTCAGCCGGCGCGAGTCCGATGCCGCGATCGACAGGATCGAGGCCCATATGGCGGGCCACGGCTTCGGCCTTTGGGCCACCGAGCTGGTCCCATCCGGGGTCTTCATCGGCTTCGTCGGCCTCTGGCTGCCAACCTTCGACGCCCCCTTCATGCCGGCGGTGGAAGTCGGCTGGAGGCTCGCTCGGCACCACTGGGGGCAGGGCTACGCGACCGAGGCGGCACGCGCTGTTGTGGCCTTTGGCTTCGACCAGCTGTCGCTCGCTGAGATCGTTCGTTCACGGTGCCCGGCAACGTCCGCTCGCGCGATGGAACGAGTCGGCATGACGCATGACGCGGAAGACGACTTCGAGCAGCCCCTGCTGCCCCTCGGCCACCCGCTCAGGCGCCACGTCCTCTATCGGCTCCGCCCCTGAGACTTGGCACGTGCCTGGCCGGGAAAGCGGACTCATCGCCGACTGCCAACCCAGGTCTTGACATGGACCTGAGGTACAAGCCGATGAGCATCACCTAAACTCGGCGCGTATGTCAACTGTCGCCACCAGGTCGAAAGTCAGCACCTCGCTGCCTGAGCCGTTGATCGAGGAGATCTTCCGCCGCCGGGAGGGCTTGGCCCGCCACATGGCGCGGGCTGTGGTGGCGCTGGTGCGTTGGGATTCGTCGACGGGAGCGCCGCCGCGGCGGGAGGCGATCGCCCGCGCCTGCGCCGCCGGCATCGATCTCTTCCTGGCCACTGCTCGGGAGCACCGGCCGGCAACTCATCGGGAGCTGCGCGATGTGGCCCAGCTGGGCATCCTGCAGGCCCGCGGATCGCAGTCTGTGGAACCGGTCCTGGCTGCCTACCGGGTGGCTGCTCGGGTGGCCTGGGACGCCATCCTCTCCGCTTGGAGGGACCACCCGGAAGCCAACCCCGAGGCGATGGTGGCAACTGCCAACTACGTCTTTGCGGCTCTTGACCAGGTGGCCGCCGAGGTGACGAAGACCTATCTTCACGCGCGCGAACAGCACTTCCTCCGCGGCACCCGCGCTCGAACCCGGCTCCTCCACTCGCTCATCAGTGAGACGTTCGACAACGACATGTCGATTCAGAAGCAGGCTCTCACCTTGAACCTGCGGCTGGCCCCAGCCTATGCCGCCCTCGTCATCAAGGCCGACGACGGCGTCGACCGCATCCTGCCTGAACTGGAACTGCCGGATGGCGCCCTCTCCGACGCCACCGACCAGCACACCTTAGTGGTCCTCTGGCCCCGCAACGAGGACTACGTGAGCGCGATCGATGACCTGCTGACGCGGCTGGGGACGCGATCAAGGGTGCGGGCCGGCTTGGGCGGCGAGCATGCAGGCCTGCGAGGCATCTCCCGTTCCTATCTGGAGGCGCAGCAGGCAGTGGAGCTGGGGCGCAAGCTGCATCCGGCGGCCCGGCTGCATCAACACGAGGAGCTGGCGCCCTACTTGGTCCTGGCCCAGAACCCGCTCGTCGCGGAGCGCTACGTCGAACATGTGCTGGGCCGCCTCCAGGCGGAGGATGGCAGAGGGACCTTGCAGGAGACGCTGGTGGCGCTGCTCAGCCACAGCTCGGTCAAGGAGGCTGCGTTGGCTTTGGGGCTGCACCGTCACACAGTCCTCTACCGTCTCGAGAAGCTGCGTCAGGTCCTTCATGGCGATCCCCTGGAACCGTCCCTGCGCCACCGGCTGCAGCTGGCTGTGGACCTGGAGCGGCTGACAACCTAGCCGTACGGCTGGGGCCTGAAGTGCGGGTTCCTCCCCTACCCTCGTTCGAGATGAGCCAATGATCCCACCGAGTCGGACCTGGGCCGCCAGGTGGCTGCGAACGTCCCCGTCCAAGCGCCCGGACGAGGCCTGACGCAGGAACGGCTCCACTTCCAGACTGCCGTCCCTCGGCTGGACGGAACGCCCCGGGCCGATGACTTGGGCGACGCCACGGCGGGCGGCGGTGGCGGCGGTTGCCAGCGGTTGGCAGGGCCCAAGGGAGCCGGAGATAAAGGTGCTGCCGGAGCGCGTCTTGCTATCCAGCTGGCCGGGGACTCCGACGAAATGGTGGCCCGTCACAAGCTGCTGACCGGTCCCCGCTGCGACGGTGAGTCCATCGGCAAGGTGCACTCTTTCGTGCACGCCCTTCACACGGATCGGCACGACGTTGCTGGTCCGCACCAACGGCCACATTTATGACCCCTCATGGACTGTCTCTGACGTTCTCCTGGAGGACGTGGTGCTGGCCTACCTTCGCGCCCCTGGAGTTCATGCCCTTCACACGATCCAGCTGGCGCGCACATAGTCCCGGTCGGGCTTGGCACCCTGGCCCGCCGACGGACCCGCGGTCCAGCTTCCTCAGGCGGACCTGCGCGCCCGCCAGATCTCTTCTGCCGGCCCGCGCTTCGCCCATTCCGCCGGGATGCCGTTGTAATAGGGGTGGTCCTCAGCGTCGTCGGGCGCGAAGAGCTCGATCAGGTCGAGGACCTCGAATCCGGTTCTCCGCAGGAGTCGGAACATGTCGCCGGCGCCGATGTGGAACTCGGTGGTCGGCACTTGGTCAGTCCAGTCGAGACGGCGCAAGCCGGGGTTTCGATAGCAACTGGCCAGAAAGCAACGCCAAGGCCGGCAGGCCGGCTGATCTGATCGCCGTGCAGCAGGCCGGCCACGGCGAGCTGCCTGACCGACGCCACGGTCGCCGCCGTGCTGAGCTACTTCGTCAACACGCTGGGTTCCGCAGCAG